>JBDIBE010000306.1:0-4452 GCA_039812785.1 Thermoanaerobaculia bacterium
ACGGCACATTTCGTCCTCGACCTCAACGGCGTGTTCAAGTGACGGCGGCGCGGGGGCGCGCCGCGCGACGGGGGTGGCCCATGGCGCAGATCGCAAGTCCGGCTCGGTTCATGGTCGTGCGAGGTCTCCTGGCGTCGCTGGCCCTCGCCGGCGTCCTCGCGGCGCCGGTGGCCCGCGGGACGGTGCAGGCGACGACGGGGTCGATGGCGGCGCCGCGGTCGGAGCACACGGCGACGTTCCTCGGGACCGGGAAGGTGCTCGTCGCGGGCGGGACGAACGCGGGAGGGCGCCTCGCGACGGCGGAGCTCTTCGACCCCGCGACGGGAGCGTTCACGGCGGCGGCGCCGATGCCGGAGGCGCGCAACGGGCACACGGCGACGCTGCTGCCGAACGGCAAGGTGCTCGTCGCCGGGGGAAGCGACGCCTCGGGGGCGCTCGCGACGTGCCGCCTCTACGACCCGCGGACGGGGGCGTGGGCGGCGACGGGGTCGATGGCGACGGCGCGACGGGAGCACACGGCGACGCTTCTCCAGGGCGGGAAGGTCCTCGTGGCGGGAGGGCAGAACGGAACGCCGCCCGGGTACACGGCGCTCTCGAGCGCGGAGCTCTACGACCCGGCGACGGGAACGTGGGGGGCGACGGGGGCGCTGGGGAGCGCGCGGGCCGGGCACGCGGCGGCGCTCCTGGAAGACGGGACGGTGCTCGTTGCGGGCGGGCAGACGAGGTGGTTCCCGCTGCCGGCGCTCTACACGGCGACGGCGAACGTCTACGAACCGGGAACGGGGACGTGGAGCGCGACGGGGTCGATGGGGACGGCGCGGAGGTCGTTCACGCTGACGCGGATCCCCGGGGGCCTCGTCGTGGCGGCGGGAGGCCGGAACGCGAGCTACCTCTCGAGCGCAGAGCGGTTCAACGTTTCGAACGGCGGGTGGGGGGGCGCCGGAGACCTGGGTGCGGCGCGGAGCGGGCACGCGGCGGCGCTGCTGCCAGACGCGCGGATCCTGCTCGTCGGCGGGATGGACGCGACCGCTGCAGTGGGGACGATGGCGGAGTACAGCCCGGGGACGAACACCTGGGCGGACGTGGAGACGGGCGGGGCGCGGTACGACCACACGGCGACTCTGCTGCCGGGTGGACGTGTCCTGGTCGTCGGCGGCGAGCGGTCCGGGTGGCTCTCGGACGCCGAGATCGTCGACAGGACGAATCCGTCGTGGACGACGGTCGCGACGGCCTGGGGGCGCGAGGACGGGACGGCGACGCTTCTGCCGAACGGCAAGGTCCTCGTCCTCGGCTACGTTCCCGTTGGCGACCGAACCCGCGGCGCCCTCTTCAACCCCGTGACCGACAGCTGGGCCTCCACGACGGGCGCGATGATCGTCCCCCGGGACGAACACACGGCGACGCTCCTCTCCGACGGCCGCGTCCTCGTCGTCGGAGGCCGGGACTTCGACGGGGAGGTCGTGGCGACGGCCGAGATCTACGACCCGGCGACGGACTCGTTCACGGCGACGCCAGGGATCGACCGCACCCGGCACCACGCCGTCCTCCTTCCGGACGGCCGCGTCCTCGTCGCGGGGGGGATCACCAGCGGCGAGGTCAGCCTCTTCTCGCCGAAGGTCTGGAGCCCGGCGACCGCGACCTGGGCCGACGCGGGGACGATTCCGGACGACGGCGCCTTCTACGTGGATGCCCTCACGCTCCTCCGGAACGGGAAAGTCCTCGCCGTTTGCGCGAGGGGGAGCGGATGGGAGTCGATCAACTACGTCTTCGACCCCGGTGCCGGGGATTCCTGGCGCGAGCCCTGGGCCCCGCGCAGCTATGCCCGCGCCTTCAACGCAGTGCTCCTGGAGAGCGGAGATGTGCTCGTCGTGACGTTCGGGGCGAGCGGCGGGCTGGGATTCGTCGTCTACGACGTCGAGACGGAGCGATTCTCGCGGCCGTTCCCTGACGTCGACATCCCGGACTGGTGCTGGATCCATGCGCGGGCCACGACGCTGGCGGACGGCCGCGTCCTCCTCGCGGGCGGAGACCACTGCGTCGGCTCCTTTCCGCAGAAGTACGCAGGCGTCCTCGACCCGGCCACGGGGATCACGTCGCCGCTTCCCCTCCTCGGAGCGGTGCGTATCCGCCCGGCGATGGCGCTCCTCCCCGACGGGCGCGTCCTCGTCTCCGGGGGCAGCCTGGCGTCGTACGTCGACGAGGACAACGCCTACACCGTGACGAGCGCCGAGGTCCTCGACCCGTGGCCCACGCTCGTCGAGTCGTGGCGGCCGACTCTCACATCGGGGCTGACTTCTCTCTCCACGCCGGGGTCCTTCACGCTCTCGGGGACGGGTTTCCGGGGAGGGGCGGAGGCGTCGGGCGGCAACGGCGGGCTCGCCTCCGCGGCGAACTCCCCGAGCGTCCTCCTCCGCCGGTCGGAGGGAGGCGTCACGCGCTGGGTCTCCTCCTCGTCCTCTTCGCCGTGGTCCGCGACGTCGTTCCCTTCGGGGGTCGTCTCGGGCCTCCCGGGCGGGACCTGGCGGGCGACGCTCTTCTCGAGCGGGCTCCCGTCGCTCTCGAAGCCGTTCCCCGTCACGGCGTGCGAGCTGACCACGGGCGTCCTCGAGAGCACGTCGGCGGCCTCGGTCTGCGAGGGACAGCCGCTCGTCCTCTCGGCGCGCGACGTCGCGGGGGCGACCTACCTCTGGACGCGACCGGACGGAAGCACCTCGTCGGGCCGGGTGCTCACGATTCCGGGCGCGCAGCAGGACGATGGCGGCCTCTACACCGTCGTGGCGACGAAGGGCGGCTGCCCGTCGCCGCCCGACTCGGTCCTCGTCGAGGTCGCCCCTCTGCCGCGGACGCCCGTCATCACGGCTCCCTCGGAGCTGGGCGGGAACGCGGAGGGGACGGCGTCGGTCGAGCTCCATCCGGGAAGCACCTATGCCTGGAGCCTCTCCGCAGGCACCCTCTCCTCCGGACAGGGGACGAATGCGATTCGCTTCTACGCGCCCCCGACGGGGACGTCGATGACGGTGACGGTCGTCGAGACCGTCGGCGCGTCGTGCGTGCAGCCGACCGCGCAGAAGACGATCAATCTCTCATCGTGCTCCGTCCCGACGCCGACGCCGACGAACACGGGGCCTTACTGCGCGGGAGACACGATCGAGCTGACGACGCCCGAGGTCCCCGGTGCGACCTCCTATCGCTGGGAGGGGCCGTCGGAATTCCTCGCGATGGGTCGCGTTCAGACGATTTTCGACGCCTTTACCGTGGAAGGGGGGACCTACACCGTCCGGGTCCAGGTCGGCTCCTGCCTGTCGGCTCCCGGCTCGACGGAGGTCGTCGTGAACCCGCGGCCGCCGCGGCCGACGATCACGGCACCGCCGAGCGTCTCGCAGGGCGAGTTCTTCACGGCCTCGGTCCCGGCCGTCGCGGGCGCGTCGTGGAGCTGGACCGTCACGAACGGGACGATCCGCGGGGGGGCCGGGACGCGCGAGATCATCGTGGAGGCCGGCTCGGACGGCCCCGTCACAGTGAAGGTGGTCGTGTGGTACGTGGCCACCGGCTGCAGCGCCTCGGAGGCGAGCGTCGCGATCCCGCTCGAGCTCCCCGCGACGAAGTTCTACCCGGTGACCCCGTGCCGTCTCTTCGACACGCGGAACGCCGAGGGGCCGGACGCGGGAGCGCCGGCGCTCGCCGCGGGCGAGACCCGGACCTTCACAGTAGGGACGCGCTGCGGGCTGGACGTCGCGACGGTCCGTTCCCTCTCCGTGAACCAGACGGTGACGCAGCCGGCGGCGGACGGCGAGCTCGTCGTCTACCGGGGGGACCTCGCCTCGGTCCCGGTCACGAGCAACGTCAGCTTCCGGGTCGGGAAGACCCGCGCGAACAACGGCCTCCTCGAGCTCTCCCGGGCGGGAGACGGCACGTTCAAGGTCCACAACCGCTCGACCGGGACGGTCCACTTCATCCTCGACGTGAACGGCGTCTTCCAGTAGCGCGGGCACGCGGCCCGTACGGCTCGGCGGGCCGGGCGGCGACGATCCGGCCCGCCATCGTCCGCATTCCGACGCTCGGCGCCGTGGCCCGCTCGGCCTCGATGCGCGCCCCCCGTCCTGAGGCCGGTTCTCAGCGATGACGACAATTCGCCGATTGTCGTAACCTGAGCGATGCTGCAGTGCATGCGGCACGCGGGTTCTCGGAGCAATCGCGGCGGAGGTGACCCATGACGCAATTCGCAGGTCGGGCTCGAGGCGTGGCTTTGCGGAGTCTCGTCACGTCGCTTGCGGTCCTCGGCGTCCTCCTTGCGGCAGAAGCTCGCGGGACGGTGCAGGGGACGACGGGGACGATGGCGGCGCCGCGGTCGGAGCACACGGCGACGTTCCTCGGGACCGGGAAGGTGCTCGTCGCGGGCGGGACGAACGCGGGAGGGCGCCTCGCGACGGCGGAGCTCTTCGACCCCGCGAC
>JBDIBE010000307.1:0-4444 GCA_039812785.1 Thermoanaerobaculia bacterium
GGGGATCTCGAAGGGGTACGGCGGCCGGACGCTCTTCGCCGGGCTCGACCTCCGCCTCGGGCCGGGAAGCCGCGTCGGGCTCATCGGCGCGAACGGCTGCGGGAAGTCGACGCTGCTCCGCGTCCTCCTCGGATACGAGCGGCCCGACACGGGAACGGTGACGCGCGCGGACGCCCTCTCGATCGCCGTCTTCGAGCAGGGGCGCGAGACGCTCGACCCGGAAGCGACGGTGAGGGAGACGGTCTGCCCGGAGGGGGACCACGTCGAGTACCGCGGGCGCTTCCTCCACTTCCGGAGCTGGCTCGACCGCTTCCTCTTCTCGCAGGAGCAGGCCGAGATGAAGGTCTCGCGCCTCTCGGGGGGCGAGCAGGCGCGCCTCCTGATGGCGCGGCTCATGCTCCGTCCCGCACAGCTCCTCGTCCTCGACGAGCCGACGAACGACCTCGACCTCGCGACGCTGAACGTCCTCGAGGCGGCGCTCGCCGAGTTCCCCGGCGCGCTCCTCCTCGTCACGCACGACCGCGCCTTCCTCGACCGCGCGACGGAGACGCTCCTCGCCTTCGACGCGGCGGGGGGCGTGACGCCCCTCGCCGGCCTCGACCAGTGGGAGACCTGGCGGAAGGAGCGGCGCGAGGCGGCGGCGCGGGCGGCCGCCGCCGCCGCGCCGAAGGCCGCGCCGGCGAGCGCCCCGAAGCCCGCGAAGCGGCGGCTCGGCTACCTCGAGCAGCGCGAGCTGGACGGGATGGAGGCGCGGATCCTCGAGGCGGAGGAGCGGCTCGCCGCGCGGAAGGCCGAGTGCGAGAGGCCCGAGGTCGTCTCCGACGGGCCGCGGCTCGTCGCCCTCGCCGGCGAGATCGAGCAGGCGCAGGCCGAGGTCGACCGTCTCTACGCTCGCTGGGCCGAGCTCTCGGCCTGAAGCGCCTTCGCCCGGTACTTCCCTGAAGGGCGGTTGACACCGGTCGCCTCCCGCCTAGCCTGACGTGCGAGCCCTGCGGAGGGGCGATCGCATGACCGAAGCCACGGAAGAGCCTGTCGCGCCCCGCCGGCGCTGGCGGCGAAGGGTCCTCGTCCCTCTCCTCGCCGTCCTCGGCGTCGTCGAAGCGATCTGGGTCGGCGGCGGCCTCTTCCTCGTGAAGGGCGGCCAGGTCGAGCGGTGGATCAACAAGAACCCGGAGAAGCTCCGGATCACCTTCGACTCGGTCTGGCCGATCGTCCCCGGCCTCGTGCGCGTCCGGGGCTTCCGGATCGTGAACCAGGGTCGGAGCGACCAGCTCGAGGGGAAGGTCGACCTCGTCTGGGGCGCCGTGAACCCGCTCGAGCTGCCGGCGCACCGCGTCCACGTCGTCTGGCTCCGCTGCCGCGGCGTCGAGTTCCGCCTCCGGAAACGCCCCGCGACGGCGGAAGAGGCCGCGCGGCTCCGCACCGGCTACCCGGAGATCGAAGGCGTCGCGTGGGCGCCGTACGTCCCGCCCGCGGAGGCGGCGCCGAAGAAGCCGAAGAAGGGCCCCGGTACGACGATCGTCTTCACCCGGTCGCTTCTCGACGACGTCCGCGAGGTCTGGATCGGCGAGCGGCGCCTCTCGGGGCGCGGCACGGTCGTCGCGAGCGTGACGGTCTTCGGCGACGGTCCGATCGCGATCCCGCACGCGGACGTCCGGTTCGAGGCGGCGAAGATCGAGAACGGCGCCGAGGAGACCTACTCGGACATGAAGCTGCGCGTCCTCGGGAAGCTCGCCCGCTACGACACGAAGGTGACGAAGGGGCTCGGCATCCTGTCGCTCCTCCGCGCGCGGGTCGAGGTGCAGGCGCGGATGCCCTCCGGCGGCGGCTACCTGAACGCCTACCTGAGGAACGCCCCGTGGATCCGCTTCGACGGCGGCGAGGCGAACCTCTCCGCGCGGCTCTCGGTCGTCGACGGCAGGGTGGCGCCCGCGAGCTTCATCGAGCTCACCTCGACGGACCGGCGGGCCGAGTTCGCCGGCTTCGTGGCGCAGGGGAAGGCCCGGACACGCCTCGACGTCGTCGAGGGGAAGGGCGGCGTCGCCGACGCGGCGCTCGCCGTGGAGTTCGGCCGCTACGACCTGAGGCGCGGGAAGGAGGCGAAGGAGCCGTTGATGCTCGGCGAGGGGCTCCGGATCACCGCGACGACGCCGGCCTCGCTCGCGGCCCTCCCGCCGAAGGAGCTCTCCGGGCGCCTCGAGCTCGGGAAGGCCGAGTTCCCGCGGCTCGACTTCCTGAACGCCCTCTTTCCCGCCGGGAGCAGCCTCCGGATCCGCGGCGGCCGTGCGGGCGTCGGCGGGGCCTTCACCGTCGCCGGGAGCGGAGCCTCCTGCAAGGGCTCCCTGAAGATCGTCGCCTCGGGCCTCTCGCTCGACACCGGCGGGGTCGCGATGAAGGGCGGCTTCACGCTCGGCGTGGAGGTCCCGAAGGGGGACCTGCTCGCGCAGACGTTCACGGTCGACGGCACGCGCCTCGCGCTCGACCGCTTCGCGTTCGACACGAAGCACACCGAGAGGACCGACCCCGACTGGAACGCGAGCGTGGCCTTCCCGAAGGGGAGCCTGGGGCTCGGCGAGGCGTTCTCCGTGAAGGCGAGCATGGAGCTCCGCGCGAGCGACTCGCGGCCGGTCGCGGCCTTCCTCTCGAAGGACAAGCCTCTCTCCGGCTGGAAGAAGAAGCTCGTCACCTTCGGCGAGATCAGGGGGGCGAGCCGCTTCTCCCTCTCGCGCGGCCGGCTCGACGTCGAGGACTTCGTCCTCGGCTGGGAGGGGACCGAGATCAGGGCCCGCTTCCGGACCGACGAGAAGGGCGCCTTCGGAAAGGCGCTCGTCCGCTACGGGATCCTCAAGGCAGGGATCGGCCTCGAGGGGAAGGAGCGGAGCCTGAAGGTCCTCGGCCCCACGTCCTGGTACGAGAAGCCCTGAGGAGCCGGCCCCCGGCGTGGTAGAACCCGGGATCCCCCGGCGGAGGCGCATGCGCGCGCCGCGAGCCGGCGGGACCGCGAGAGGGGACGGATGAGGAATCTCTTCGAGGTCGTCAACAGCATCTTCGCGTTCATCGTCCCGATCTCCGACTTCCTCTGGAACTTCCCGAAGGACGTCGGCGCCTGGGCGCGGATCCCGGTGCTCGGCCAGTTCTCCTTCGCGATGCTGATCCTCGTCGGCTCCGGCCTCTGGTTCACCTTCCGCACGGGCGTCGTCCAGTTCCGCAGGTTCGGCCAGAGCCTCCGGATCGTGATGTCCCGGAGCGCCTCCGAGACCGGGATCAGCCCCTTCGCCGCCTTCATGCTCAGCTCGGCGATGCGCGTCGGCCCCGGGAACATCATGGGGGTCACGGGCGCGGTCTCCGTCGGGGGCCCCGGCGCGATCTTCTGGATGTGGGTCGCGGCCGCCTTCGGCATGACGACGGCGTTCGTCGAGGCGGTCCTCGCCCAGATCTTCAAGGAGAAGGAGCGGGACCAGTACGTCGGCGGCCTGCCGTTCTACGGCATGAAGCTCCTCGGGAACCGGCGCTGGGTCGGCGTCGCGCTCGCCTCCCTCTTCATCGGCTACGCCCTCCTGAACGTCCCGAGCCAGACCTTCCACCTCCTCACCGCGCTCGGCTCCGTGGCGAGCACCGTCGCCGGGACGACCTACGCGAGGACCTCGGCCGTCTACTACGGCATCGGCGCGTTCGTGATCCTCTACATCGCGGCGATCGCCCTCGGCGGCCTGAAGCGCGTCGTGAAGGTCGTGAACGTCTGGGTGCCGTTCATGGCCGTCCTCTACTGCGGGATCGTCCTGACGCTCGTCTTCGTGAACTGGCGGCTCATCCCGTTCTTCTTCGGCGCCGTCGTCAAGGGGGCCTTCTCGCCGGAGGCGGTCTTCGGCGGGGCCTTCGGCGTCGCCCTCCAGCAGGGCGTGAAGCGGGGCCTGATGGCGAACGAGGCGGGGCAGGGGACGATCACGATGGCCGCCGCCGCCGCGAACAACCGCCACCCGGTCGAGCAGGGGCTCGTCCAGTCGATGGGCGTCTTCTTCGACACGATGATCGTCTGCTCGATGGCCGGGTTCGTCTCGGTCATGGCGCAGCTCTGGACCTCGCCCGCCGGCGTCTCGTGGGAGGCGATCCGCGAGGACAAGCTCCTCGTCTTCATGACCGCCGCGAGCCAGCTCGCGCCGGGGACGGCCTTCGACGCGACGGTCCGCGGGCTCCTCTCGCTCTGCTACGCGCTCTTCGCCTCGATGACGCTCGTCGGGATGATCACGTTCGCCGAGATCTCCGCGAACATGATCTCGCGCAGCCACCGCTTCCTCTTCGGCCTCCGGGCGACGGGCGCCCTCGTCCTCGTCCCCTTCGGCGTCCTCACCGTCCTCGCCGACCTGCAGCTCGGGAACATCTGGTACCTCGCGGACATGCTCAACATCCTCGTCGTCTTCGCGAACGTCCCGATGCTCTGGATCGG
>JBDIBE010000308.1:0-4442 GCA_039812785.1 Thermoanaerobaculia bacterium
TGGAGAACGTCCTGACGCCGGGCTTCTACGAGCTCGTCGTCGCGGCGCGCGGCGTCGTCGACGACGACTACGCGTGGGAGGTCTTCGACCTCGGCGCCACGTGGCCCTGGCCCGACGCGACGGCGAGCCTCCCCGTCGTCACCCTCACGGGAGAGGACCTCCACCTCGACGGCAAGCCCGTCCGCTTCCGCCGCCGCTTCCCCGGCAAGGAGAGGCGCCTGCGCGACCTGCCGCTCCGCCGCCGCCCGAAGGAGCCGAAGCCGGGCGACTGGAAGAAGCTGAAGTTCGGCGACGGCATCTGCTCCTTCCCGCCCGAGGACGTCGCCGTCGAGCGCTTCGGCAACCGCCTCCGCCGCCGCGCGATCCGCCTCCTCACCGAAGACTCGCGCCGCGTCGCCCCCTTCACGACGAGCCTCCTCGACGGCGTCGAAGTCCGCGAGACGCTCCGCCGCCACCACGAGGGGCGCCTCTGGGTCTACGAGGAGGCGCGCGTCCGCGGGGGCGCGGGCTCGGTCGTCGTCGTCTTCGACGAGGACGCCGAGAAGTACCCGTGGAAGACGACCTGGCTCGGCGAGCACGGGCAGGAAAGCGACATGGCCTTCTACGCCACGCCCCTCGGCGAGAAGCTCGTCGGCCCCGGCATCTCCGAGTGCACCTACGGCGCGTTCCTCATGACGATGCCGCCGGGGCGCCTCTTCGACGTCTGGCGCGACCCCGACTACCGCGGCCCCTTCACCGCCGCCGAGGTCCTCCTCCTCGCCGCCCTCGACTACGCCCGCGAGCCGCGCGTCGTCTACGCCGCCCCGCACCCGCCCCGCGCCTACCTCAAGCGCTTCGCCTCCCGCCTCGGCCGGAAGATCGTCTACCTCCCCCTCGGCTCCCTCGCCTCCCTCTCCCTCGCGAAGCTCCGCCGCTTCCACGTCCTCGCCAACAAGGACGCCCGCGGCTGGGCGAAGGACTACCTCTGAGGCCGCGTCGCGGCGCGCTCGTGCCGCTCGCGGAGGTGGCCTAGAATCGGTCGCAGGCCAATGACGCGCGAAGAGCTGCTCGCCCGAATCTCCGTCGATCCGAACGTTTGCTTCGGGAAGCCGTGCATTCGCGGGACCCGGCTCTGGGTTTCTCTCGTCCTCGACTTCCTCGCCTCGGGAGAGACGATCGAGTCGATCGTGGCCGAGTATCCCGGTATCCAGGCCGAGGACGTCCGCGCCTGCATCGCCTGGGGGGCGGAGATGTCCCGCGAGAGGTTCATCGACGTGCCGCTCGCCCGCGCCTCGTGAGGGCGAAGCTCGACGAGAACCTGGGACGCAACTGTGCGCGGCTTCTCGAAGCCGCCGGGCACGACGTGGCGACCGTGCGAGGGCAGGGAATGTCGTCCTGGCCAGACCGGGACGTGCTCGCGGCGTGCGTTCGCGAACGGCGAACTCTCGTCACGCTCGACCTCGATTTCTCGAATCCGCTGCTGTTTCCTCCGGGGAAGACGGCCGGTGTCGTCGTCCTGAGGCTCCCGTCGCCGATGACCCGGAGTGGGCTCGAAAATGCGATCCGGACGCTCGACGGGGCCCTGAAGACGGGCTCGGTCGAGGGAAAGCTCTGGATCGTCCAGCCGGGCGCTGTCCGAGAGTGGCAGGGGGACGAGGAATAGGGGGGAACGGACCCAATCGCTACTCGGGGATCTTCAGCTCGAGCCTTCCGCCCGCCTCGAGGACTCCGTGGGCGCAGAGCGGGAAGACGGGCGCTTCGCCGTCGTACGCCTCGTACTCGCCCGGCGAGAGGAGGCAGAGCGACCAAGGGCCGGGCTCGACGTGGGGGAGGGAGATTTCGAGCCCCTCGTCGCCGCGCCAGGAGGTCGCCCCCTTCGTCTTCTCGAGCGTGCGGAGACGGACGGCGCAGCCTTCGTGGAAGAGCGTCGCGACGCGAAGCGGGTCGACGGGCGTCGTCAGCTCGAGCCGGCCCCCGTCGGGCCGGACGACGATCTCGTGGTCGTCCCCCTCCGTCTCGTGTTTCGAGACCTGAATCGCGAGGTCGCGCGGGGTGAGGACGACGCACGTGTACTTCGCCTCTACCGGCACGCGGCCCTCGAACGGCGCGCGGGGCCCTCTCGGCGTGATCCACCCGCGGTCGAGCCCGTTCCCGGGCACCGTGGCGAGGTATCCATGCGCAGTCCTCACCGGCCGGCCCGCCGTCGAGACGACGTGCCCGTGAAACGGCCTCCACTTCCTCACGACGACCCTCACGTACTCGGGATCGTCGTCCGGAGGCACCTCGATCTGGTAGGAGGCGCTCCACCGCTTCGGCACGGACAGGAAGCTCGGGGGCACGGTGACGGAGAACGCGTACGTCGTTCCCAGCGAGACCCGGTCGTACCGGAAGGAGCTGCCCGCGTAATCCCAGGGTATGGAGTTCACGAGCCCATCCAGGCCGATCCACAGCGTGAACCC
This sequence comes from Thermoanaerobaculia bacterium, assembly GCA_039812785.1. Classification (GTDB taxonomy): domain Bacteria; phylum Acidobacteriota; class Thermoanaerobaculia; order UBA5066; family UBA5066; genus UBA5066. The sequence continues at coordinate 2,439 of JBDIBE010000308.1, forward strand.
CTCGACCGGCCTCCCTTCCTCGTCCACCACCTCGCCGCGAATCGCGAGGTCGGGGAAGTGGACGTCGACGAACGACGGCAGCGATCTCCCCGCGCGCGTCGTCTCCGGCCGCGGGACCTCGACCTCCATCTCCTTCTCGAAGCGAGCGCGCACGCTCTTCGCCCTCACCTGCCACTTCCCGTCGGCGGGGAGCGCGCCCTCGAAGCGGCCGTCCGCGTCGACGGCGAGCCCCACCTTCGCGCCGCCGCCGTCGGTGAACGTGGCGAGCCCCGCGAGCGGCTGCTTGCCGACGCGCGCCACGCCCCGCACGGGGACGACGCGGAGCTCGATCGCCCCTTCGCGCGGCGCCTCGGCCGGGTCGAACGGCTCGGGCGACGTCCACCACGTGTCGCCGTCCTCCGTCCGCACGCGAAGCCTCACCGCCGTGCCGGCCGGCACCCTCGCGTGAAGCCACCGTCCGTCACGCGCGGCCGGCGCGGCGACGAGCGGCGGCTCCTTCTCCGGGCCCCCCTCGGCGACGACCTCCACGACCCACGGACGCCCCTTCGCGTCGAGTGGCGGAGCGAGCGTCCGCTCGAGCGTCACGAACGAGGTGGCGGCGAGGAGGGCCAGCAGCGCGGCGAGCACGGATCGTTCTACGGACGATGCCGGCCGCCCGTCGGGACGTGATGGGGTCAAGTGAGAACTTAGTCCACGACTAAGTCATGATGCCCGCATGAGCGGGATCGTCAACGTCCACGAAGCGAAGACCCACTTCTCGCGCCTCCTCGAGAGGGTGAGCCGGGGCGAGGAGATCGTCATCGGGAAGGGAGGGCGGCCCGTGGCCCGCCTCGTTCCGCTGGAACCGCCGGCCGCGCCGAGGGAGCCGGGCAGCGCCCGCGGCCGGTTCCGGATGGCGTCGAGCTTCGACGCGCCCCTCCCGAAGAAGGTCCTCGACGGTTTCGAGAAGTGAAGCTCCTCCTCGACACGCACGCGTTTCTCTGGTGGATCGGCGACGACCGTCGGCTCTCGCGCCCCGCCAGAGAGGCGATCGCCGACCCCGGCAGCGAGGTGTGGTTCAGCGTGGCGAGCGCCTGGGAGATCGCCATCAAGGCCGGGCTCGGGAGGTTCGAGGCCGAGGCGCCGCTCGGCCGCTTCCTCGAGGAGCAGACGAAGCGGAACGGTTTCCGCGTCCTGCCCGTCCTCCTCGCGCACGCCGCCGGCGTCGAGGCCCTCCCGGCCCACCATCGCGACCCCTTCGACCGGCTGCTCGTCGCCCAGTCGATCGCCGAGGAGATGACCCTCGTCTCGGGGGACCGCGCGCTTCGGAAATACGGTCTTCGCGTGCTCTGGTAGGAACGGGTGACGGGGTCCGTTCTGCGCATTGCGTTCGCCAACGCAAAACGCAGAACCGACCCAATGCCCTCTATTCCCTTCCCATGCGCCTTCTTCGCGTCGAAAACACAAAATACAGATCCGCCGTCGCGCGGCGCCCTTCCTTTGATTTCAACGATTCGACGTTGACGAAGGGGTGTGCGCATCCCTATCCTCACCAGTCGTCTGTGCACGCGACGCGGTCCGGAGACCGACGGGTTGGCCAAGGCTCCGGAAACCGCCGAAAAACGCAGGCGTGAGTGCGGGGAGCCGTAGGTGGCCCCAGGCGGCCACCGAAGGGCCCGGAGGGTATCCTTCGCCCTCCCCAAGGAAATCCCAAACAACTCTCCTGCAATAACTTGCCTTCTGTCGCGAAGGCCCTCCCCGGGCCCGCCCGCGGCCTCCTTCCACCGCCTTCCCGCCCCCCGGAAGGCCCTCCGCCCCCGACGAGCCCGATGAACGAAAACCTCACCGGCCGCCTCCTCGTCCTCCTCTCCGACGGCTCGGCGCGCGCGTCCGTCGCCGCGCTCCGCCGAGCCGCCGGCCCGCGCGTGGCCACGACCCTCGACGTCCGCTCGGGGGCGCTCCCGCCCGAAGACGTCGCCGGGGCCGACGCCGTCCTCTTCCAGCGGCTCGGCGTCGCGCTCGTCA
>JBDIBE010000309.1:0-4425 GCA_039812785.1 Thermoanaerobaculia bacterium
CCGGGAAGGCCCGGCGCCGGAGCGCGCGGGCCCCGAGGGCGATCCCGGCCGGGGCGAGGACGAGAGCGACGGGATGGCGCGTCGTCACCGCCGCGACGGCGAAGAAGGCGGCGAGCGCGAGGTCTCCCGCCCTGCCGTCCCTCTCCCACTCGAAGGCGAAGAGGAGGAAGCCGCAGAGGAAGGCCGCGCCGAGGAGGTCGGACATGGAGGCGAGCGACGCCCGGAAGACGAACGGCGCGAGCGCGAAGCCCGCGCCCCAGTAAGCCACGGCGAGGCGCGCGTCCGACGGGAAGCGCCGGGCGAGCGCCGTCGCACCCGCGGCGAACGCGCCGAGGAGGGAGAGCGCGGAGACGAGCTGCGCGGCGGCCGGAAGGGAGCCGGTGACGAAGGAGAGGAGGGCCGCGAGCGTCGGGTAGACGACCGGCCAGAAGAACGCTCCCGGCCACGGCCCGCCCGCGAGGAACGCCCGGACCTCGCCCGCGAAGCGGAGGTACTCGTGGGCGTCCTGGCCGTAGAGACCGTCGAAGCCGCTCGCGAGGCGGAGCACGGCCCACGCCGCGGCGAGGAGGGCGACGCCGGCGAGGAGCGCGCCCCGCGGCGCGGCGACGTTCCGCGCTCCCTCGTTCACGCCCCGGCCGGCCGGCGCTCGGCACGCTCGAGCCGGCGCAGGAGAAACGACTCCGCGGCGGCCGCCGGGAGGTGGACGAGCGTCGCGGCCGCGCTCCGGAGCTCCTCGCGGCTCGCCCGCGAGGGCGCGGCGAGCACCCGCCTCGCGTTCGCGAGCCCCCGCCGCGACTGGAAGAGCCGGTGCGTGTAGCGGTGGAGCCGGCGGTAGAAGGCCGGGCTGAACGTGCCGGGGACCATCGGGTCGAGGTCGTCCGAATCGACCCAGTTCGTCTTCTCGCCGAGCGCCGCCTTCACCTGCTCGAAGAACGGAGTCCCCGGCAGCGGGTAGGAGACGGAGACGCCGATCTCGTCGGGGAGGAGCTCGACGAGCATCGCGAGGGTCTTCTCGATGTCCTCGCGCGTCTCGCCGAGGTAGCCGTACTGGAGGAAGAGGCCGACGCGGACGCCGTCGGCCTTCAGGCGCCTCACGGCCTCGCGCGTCTCCTCGACCTTCAGCCCCTTGTTCATCGCGTCGAGGACCCTCTGCGAGCCCGACTCGGCCCCGAGCCACGCCGTCTCGAGCCCCGCGCGGACGAGGCCCTTCCGGAGGGCGTCGTCGAGGACGAGGTCGGCGCGCGTCTGGATCGTGAAGGGGACGCGGCGCCCGGAGGCCTCGACGGCGTCGGCGAAGCGGCCGGTCCACGCGGCCGTCAGGCCGAAGATGTCGTCGCCGAACCAGACGTGGTCGACGCGGGCGCGCGAGGCGACGTACGCGAGATCGCTCACGACGCGCTCGGGGCTGTGGACGAAGTACTGCCGGCCGAAGAGCGGCTTGGCGCACCAGGCGCAGCCGTAGGGGCACCCGCGCGAGGAGACGAGGTTGAGGGAGAAGCGGCCGTGCCTCCTCCTCCACGCCGCCTCGTACGGGGAGAAGTCGAGGAGGTCCCACGCGGGGCGCGGGAGCGCGTCGAGGTCGGCGGGCGTCCGCCGCCGCCCGGTCTCGACGACGGCGCCCGCCTCGAGCCGCGCGAGGCCGACGATCCCGGAGACGTCGCCCCCGGAGCCGAGCGCACCGAGGAGCTCGACGAGCGTCGGCTCGCCGTCGCCGAGGAGGACGAAGGAGGCCCCGGCCTCCAGATAGCGCCTCCGGTGGTCCGTCGCGTCCGAGCCGGAGACGACGACGACGGCCCCCGCCTCCCGCGCCATCCGGACCATCGCGAGGGCCTCCGCCTCCATGACGGAGAGGCACATCTTCGTGAGCCAGTTGAAGCCGTCGTCGTAGAGGACGACGACGTCGGGCTTCGTCCGCGCGAGCGGTGCGGCGAGCGAGCCGGCCCCCTCCGCGAAGAACGTGTCGTGGAACGCGACCTCGTGGCCGGCCGCGCGGACGGCCGCGGCCGCGTAGAGCGTGCCGAGGGGCGGGTACGGCTTCGCCGCCTTCGCCTTCTTCGGGTCGAGCGCGAGGAAGTAGGGGTGCGTGAAGAGGGCCCTCACGCATCGCCCCCCGCCCCGAGGGTCACGCCGTGCGCCGCCTCGAACGCGCGGACCTCCTCGGAGAAGCGCGCGAGGACCCGCTGCTGGAAGTGGTTCGGGTGGTGCTTGCTCGAGCCCTTCTCCGCGCGGAGCGCGACGTCGAACTCCCGCCCCCGCAGGTGCGCGTAGCGGCGCCGGTTCCGCCGCGAGATCGCCTCGCGGAGACGGTCGTCGATCCGGTCCCCCGCGCGGCCCGAGAGGAGGCGTTCGACGAGGCGCTTCAGGGCCCCGCGCGGGGCCTCGCCGGGGGCGCACTCCGGGGGGCGCCACGCCGGGAGGAAGGAGCTCACCCAGGGGTTCGCGCGGAAGAAGGCGTCGAAGACCGCGCCGCCCGAGAGCGGCTTCAGCCAGGCCACCTCGGTCGCCGTGAAGAGGTTCCGGTCGGGAACGGCGAGCGCGTCCTCAGCGACGAGGTAGTTCACGCAGAAGAAGCGGTGCGAGTCGAGGAGGACGACCTTCTTGAAGAGCATCAGGAGCGTCCGGCAGACCCAGACGCGGTCCTTCGCCGTCACCACGAAGAAGTCGACGTCGTCCCCCTCGTGGAAGACCCCCTTCGAGATCGTCCCGGTGAGCGCGACGCCCCGGACGAACGGGAAGCGCGCGATGAGGCGGGCCCGGCGGAGGGCCGTCGGGAGGGCCGCCGCGGCGCGGCGCTCGGCCTCGCGCCGCTCCCCGGCCTGCGCCGGGTCCCCGACGAAGTGGAGGCCGTCCCTCTCTCCGGCGAGGCCCCGCGCGGCGAGCCCGGCCAGGACCGCGCGGACCTCACCGGGGCCGGAGAACGGGACGCCCGAGAGCCGCTCCACCTCCTCGGCGCGAAGCGGGAACCGGAAGATCCGGTAGTAGAGGAGCGTCCGGAGGACGGCCGCGTCCGCTTCGCCTGCCCCGTCGGGCGGGCGGGGCGGGCCCGCGGCGTCCGGCCCGGCGGCGGCCTGTCGTTCACGGACGTCGGTCGACAACGCGGCGGATCTTACCGGGACGTCGGGCGCGCGGTGGTACGGTTGCCGCGTGGCGGCGGCGGGGGCGACCGGGAACAGGTTCGAGCGTGCTCCGCGGCGGACCCTCTTCGCCGCCTCGGCCGTCGTCCTCGTCGCCGGGCTCGCCTTCCTCGAGCTCCTCGTGCGGGCGGCCCCCGCGGACTTCTACGCCGCCGAGCTCCGCGCCGGAACGCCCGCACGGGACCTCGAGCCGACCGCGCGGCCGACGCTCCTCGCCCTCGGCGACTCCTTCACCGCGAACCCCGAGGGATGGGTCGCCGTCCTCCGCGCCCGGCTCGGCGCCGGCCGCCGCGTCGTCGGCTCGGGCGTGAGCGGGTTCACCACGCGGCAGATCGCGCGGATCGCCCCCGGGCGGATCGCGCGCTTCTCGCCGCGCGTCGTCGTCGTTCAGCTCTACGCCGGCAACGACCTCCTCGAGACGAGCCACCCGCTCTCCCTCCGCCGCGGAGGCCTCGCCCGGACGCTCTTCTGGGCGCTCTCCGACGCCGGCCTCGAGCTCCCCGGGCTGCTCAACTACAGGCTCGGCCAGGCCTGGGGCGCGTTCCTCAGACGCCGCGGGGACGCGCCGATCACGCCGGCGGGACGGGCGGCGCTCGAGGCGCTCCCGTTCGACCCGGCGCGCTACACGGCCCGGGACCGGGACCTCCTCGCGCTCGACCCGTCGATCGTCGAGAGGCAGCTGCGCCTCACGGGCGGGATGGAGGAGGCGTTCGCGGCCTACGCCGAGCGCCTCCGCTCCGTCCTCTCCGCGTGCCGCGACGCGGGCGCCGCGGCCGTCGTCTTCGTCGTGCCGCATGCCGTCGAGGTCTCCCCCGTCTACCGCGAGCGCTTCGAGGCGCTCGGGGCGCGCTTCGAGGCGCCCGCCGAGCTCGCCGCGCCCGAGTCCGCGTTCGGGCTCGCGGTGCGCCGCGTCGTCGCGTCCGAGGCCGGCGCGACGTTCCTCGACGTGAAGCCCGCGCTCCGCGCGGCCGAGGCGCAGGGGCGCCCCGTCTACCGAAACAACGACTCCCACTTCGCCCCCGAGGGGGACCGCGCCGTCGTCGAGGCGCTCCTTCCGCTCCTCGCGCGTTCAGGCTTCGGAGCGGAGGGCGCGAGCGAGAAGTAGGGCCGCGGCCGCAGCCCCCGCGGTCTCCCCCGCCACCGCCGCCCAGGCGGCCCCCGAGGGGCCGAGCCGGGGAATGAGCGCGAGGGAGAGCGCGAGGTGGACCGCGAGGCCGGCGAGCGCGCCGAGGAGCGCAAGCGGCGTCCTGTCGCGCGCGACGAGCGTCTGCCCGAAGAGCGTCGAGAGGGC
>JBDIBE010000310.1:0-4418 GCA_039812785.1 Thermoanaerobaculia bacterium
CCGTCCGCCTCGGCCTCGCCTCGGCGGCGCGGGCCGAGCGCCTCTTCGCCTACGACCAGGCGGCGCAGTCGTACGCCGGGGTCCTCGAGTTCCTCGACATCGCCGGGCGCGCCGGCGAGAAGGCGGCCGTCCGCGAGCGGCTCGGCGACGTCCACTTCCGCGCGGGCAACTGGCGCCGCGCGCTCGCGGCCTACCACTTCCTTCTCAAAGAGCTCGGCGCGCGCCCCGACGCGGACGACCCGGCGGTGCGGCGTCACGCCGCGCTCCTCACGTTCAAGATCGGAATGATCCGGCTCCGCCGCGGCGACGTGGAGGCCGCCCGCGCCCTCTTCGACCGCGCCGAGGGGGAGCTCGGGACCGTCGGGACGACGGAGGAGCGTGCCCGCCTCCTCGACGCCTCGGCCCGGGCGCGGCTCGAGCGGGGGGACCCCGACGGCGCCGAGGCGAAGGCCGAGGCGGCGCTCGCCCTCGCGGGCCCCGAGCTCCCCGACGAGCTCCGCTCCCTCCTCCTCGGGACGCTCGGCTCCGTCGCCTTCCTCCGCGGAGACCACGCGGCGGCCGAGGAGAAGCTCGCCGCCGCCGTCGAGGCCGCGCGCCGGAGCGAGCGGACGGACCTCGTGAGGCGCGCCCTCTCGGCCCTCGCCGCCGTCCTCGCGAGGACGGGGCGCCGGGAGGAGAGCGAGGCGATGGAGCGCGAGTGCCTCGAGGAGGCCGAGCGCTCGCGCGACCTCTGGGGGATCACCGCCTCCCTCGCGAACCTCGCCGACCTCGCGCGGGGCCGCGGCGACTACGCCGCCGCGCGGAGCGGCCTCGAGCGCGCCCTCGAGATCCACCGCCGGCTCGGCTCGCCGCTCGGGCAGGCGCAGGCGGCCGTGGGGCTCGGGAGCTGCGACGAGGCGCTCGGCCGCTGGGACGAGGCCGGCGCGCGCGACCGCCTCGCGCTCGAGCTCGCGGGGGGGGACGCGCCGGGTCGGCCGTCCGTCGAGGCGCGCCGCGCCCTCGGCAACCTCCTCCGGAAGCGCGGCGACCTCGACCGCGCCGAGCGGGCCCTCTTCGAGGTCCTCGACGCCGCGCGCGCCACGGGCGAAGGGCCCCTCGTCGCCTCGGTCCTCCACCCGATCGCCCTCGTCGAGCGCGACCGGGAGCGGCTCGCCGAGGCGCGCCGGCACCTCGACCAGGTCCTCGAGGCGCTCTCGGAGGCCGGCGCCGCGGACGCCCTCGCGCGCGCCCTCGCCGACTCCGCCGAGCTCGCCCTCCGGATGGGCGAGGAGGACCGCGCGGAGCGCGAGGCCGCCGAGGCGGCCCAGCTCGCGCGCCGCCTCGACGCCCGCCGCGCCCTCGCCCGCCTCGCGGGGCTCGAGGCGCGCCTTGCCCACCGCGCGCGGCGCGGCCCCGAGGCGGACCGCCTGTTCGAGGAGTCGGTCCGCGCCCTCTCGGAGGTCGGCGCCGTCTACGACCTCGGCCGCTGCTACTACGAGTGGGGCGTGAGGACGCTCGACAAGGCGCGCGCCGCGGCCCGCCTCGGGACGGCCCAGCGCCTCTTCGAGCGGATCGGGGCCCTGCGCGAGCTCGAGCGGACGCGCGGCGTCCTCGAGCGGATCGCGACGAAGGCGGCGGCGGTGGCGGCGGGCGGGGCGCCGCTCGGCCTCGGCGTCATCGGGCTCTACGAGGTCTCGCGCATCGTCAACTCGACGCGCGACCTCTCGGCCGTCCTCGAGGACATCGTCGACCTCGCGCTGAAGCGCCTCAACGCCGAGCGCGGGATGATCCTCCTCGCCGACCCGGTCACGGGCCGGCTCTCGGTCCGCGTGGCGCGCAACCTCCGGACGGGGCGCGAGGACGAGGCCGAGGCGATCTCGCGCTCCGTCGTCGAGCGGGTCGTCGCCGAGGGGCGCTCCGTCAGCTCCGCCGACGCTCGGGTCGACCCCCGCTTTCAGGGGCGCGAGTCGATCCACGCGCACGCGATCGTCTCGTTCCTCTGCGTCCCGCTCCTCGTCAAGGAGAAGGCCTCGGGGGCGATCTACGTCGACCACCGGAACGCCCCGCGCCTCTTCTCCGACCCCGACCGCGCCTTCCTCGAGGCCTTCGCCGACCTCGCGGCGGTCGCCATCGAGAACGCCCGCCTCGTCGAGGAGCTCCTCGAGGCGCGTTTGCGCCTCTCGGTCGAGAACGAGAGCCTGAAGGCCAACCTCGGCCGCGGCTGGAACCTCGACGCGCTCGTCGGCACCTCCGAGGCGGCGAAGAAGGTGAAGGCGACCCTCCCGCGCGCGGCGGCGGGGCCGGTGACCGTCCTGATCCGCGGCGAGTCGGGGACGGGCAAGAACCTCGTCGCGCGGATCCTCCACGCACTCTCCCCGCGCGCGCAGGGGCCCTTCATTCAGTTCAACTGCGCGGCGCTCCCCGAGACGCTCGCCGAGTCGGAGCTCTTCGGCCACGAGAAGGGCTCCTTCACGGGCGCCGACCGGAAGAAGCCGGGTCGCTTCGAGCTCGCGCAGGGGGGGACGATCTTCCTCGACGAGATCGGGAAGACCTCGCTCGGCATCCAGGCCAAGCTCCTGCGCGTCGTCGAGGACAAGGAGTTCGAGCGCGTCGGCGGCACGCAGACTCTGAAGACCGACGCGAAGATCATCTCGGCGACGAACCTCGACCTCGAGGGGGCGATCAAGCGGAACGAGTTCCGCGAGGACCTCTTCTACCGCCTCAACGTCGTCCCGGTGGAGCTCCCGCCGCTCCGGAGCCGCCTCGAGGACCTCCCGGCCCTCGTCGAGCACTTCGTCCTGAAGCTCTCGCGCGACCTCGGCGCCGACCCGCGCCGCCTCGACCCCGACGTCCTCGAGCTCTTCGCCCGCTACCCCTGGCCCGGCAACATCCGCGAGCTCGAGGCGACGCTCCACCGCGCCCTCGTCCTCAGCCCGGGCGAGAAGCTCGGCGTCGGCGACTTCCCCTGGATCCTCGAGTCGCCGCTCCTCTCCTCGGGGCGGCCCCTCGTCGCGGCCGCGCCCGCGCCGGAGGCCGCGCGCCCGATCGACCCGGACACGTTCGCGGCGCGGATGGAAGGGCTCGAGCGCGACCTGATCGAGCAGGCGCTCGGCGAGTCGGCCGGAAAGATCCGCGAGGCCTCGCGCCGCCTGGGCCTCGCGCGGAACACGCTCAAGGCGAAGATGGCCCGCTACGGCCTGCGCGGGCAGGACTCGGCCGGAGACTGACCGCTCCCTACGCGGCCGCCGTCTCCCTCCTCCGCGCCACGCGCGCCTCGACCATCTCGTAGAGCGTCGGCAGGACGATGAGGGTCAGGAGCGTCGAGGTCGTGATCCCGCCGATGACGACGGACGCGAGCGGCCGCCCGATCTCGGCCCCGGCGCCGTGCGAGAGGGCCATCGGGAGGAAGCCGAGCGTGGCGACGAGCGCCGTCATCATGACGGGCTTCAGGCGCGTCGAGGCGCCCGTCAGGACGGCGAGGCGGAGCCCCATCCCCTCCTCCCGGAGCCGGTTCACCGACGTGATCATGACGACGCCGTTCAGCACCGCGACGCCGAAGAGGGCGATGAAGCCGACCGAGGCCGAGAGGTTCAGGTTGAGGTCGCGGAGCCAGAGCGCGGCGATCCCGCCGACGAGGGCGAACGGCACGTTCAGGATGACGAGCGCCGCCTGCCGCGTGAGCCGGAACGTCAGCCAGAGGAGCGCGAAGATGAGCGCGAGCGAGAGCGGCACGACGAACATGAGCCGCTTCGTGGCCCGGGCCTGGTTCTCGAACTGGCCGCCCCACTCGAGGTGGTAGCCGGCGGGGATCGTCACCTTCGCCCGGATCGCCTTCTGCGCCTCGGCGACGAAGCTGCCGACGTCGCGCCCGCGGACGTTCGTCTGGACGACGAGGCGGCGCGAGCCCTGCTCGTGGCTGATCGCCTCGGGCCCGGGCGCCGTCGCGACGCGCGCGACGCTTCCGAGCGGCACCTTCTCGCCCCCCGGCGCCGTCAGGAGGATCGAGGCGATCGCCTCCGGGCTCCGCCGGAGCTCGTCGGGGAGCCTCACGACGACGGCGAAGCGCTTCGGGCCGTCGAGCACGGCCGTCGCCTCCCGGCCCCCGACGGCGGTCTCGACGACGTCGCGGACGTCGGAGACGTTGAGGCCGTAGCGGGCCATCCGCGCCCGGTCGAGGTCGATCTCGACCTGCGCCGCGCCGGAGAGGACCTCGACCTGCAGGTCGGCCGCGCCGCGGACCGTCTCGAGGACGCGCCTCACCTCCTCGCCCGTCTTCTCGAGCGTCGCGTCGTCGGCGCCGAAGACCTTGACGGCGACGTCGGCCTTCACGCCGGAGACGACCTCGTCGAGCCGCATCGCCATCGGCTGCGTGAAGTTGATCGTCACGCCCGGCAGGTCGGCGAGGGCCTTGGCCATCGCGTCGATCAGCTCCTCCTTCG
>JBDIBE010000311.1:0-4415 GCA_039812785.1 Thermoanaerobaculia bacterium
ACGCCCGCCGGGCCGGTGCCCGAGGCCGCGCCCGCGCCCGCGCCCTCCTCGCCGCCGCCGCGCCCTCCGGCGATCCTCCTCGTCTCGACCTCGACGGCCGACCGCGCGGCGTGGCGACAGGCCCTCGACGACGGGAGCTGCCGTCTCCTCGAGGCGGGCAGCGGCACCGAGGCGCTCGAGTCGCTCGTCCGCGAGCCCGCCGACCTCGTCGTCATGGACGTCTCGATGCCGGGCATGGACGGCTTCGACGTCACGCGCGTCATCAAGTCGCAGCCGAACCTCGCGGGCCTCCCCGTCGTCCTCGCGGCCGAACGCCTCGAGAGGAGCCATTACGCGTTCGGCATCCAGTCGGGCGCGAACGAGGTCCTCGTCAAGCCGCTCGAGCCGGCGGGCCTCAGGGGGCGCATCGGGCGGATCCTCCGGCACCGCGGCTTTCCCCTTCCGGCCTGGCCGGAGGAGGCGGCGGCCGGCTCTCCTCAGGCCTGACGCGCTCGTTTCCTCTGGACAAGACGGGCCCGGCGTCCCGATGATCGACCGATGCCGCGCGATCCGGGGCCGGCGGACGTTTCCGAGGCGCAGGGAGCGACCCGAGCAGGGGCGGGCGGGGGAGACGCGCGCCGCGGCTACTGGGACCCGACGGACTCCGGCCGGCACCTCATCAGCCGGCCGATCGCGATCGACGGCCTCCGGGCCGAGCGCGCGCGCATCGAGCTCGCGCCGCGGATCGCGCGCCGCGGGAGCGTCTTCGTCGACGACTCCTACAACGCCGTCGACGTGGCGGCCCGGCAGCTCGCCTCGGCCTTCACGCTCGAGCAGCTCGTGATGTCGACGGTGGCGCTCCGCGTCCACATGCGGCGCGGGCGCGAGCACGTCGAGAGGAAGAAGGCGCTCCAGGAGCGCTGGACGGCGCTCGCCCACCGCCTCATGAAGCTCCGTGCGGAGGAGCGGCACGCCGCGCTTCGCGAGCAGCGGCTCGCGGACGAGCGGTCCGCCCTCGCCTCCGCCCCGGAGGCGCCGCCGGGCGGCGAGGAGCTCCTCGCCTTCGAGGAGGCCGAGCTCGCGCGGGCGAGGGCGAGCCTGACCGAGGAGACGGCGCGCGCCTGGGAAGCCTGGTCGCACCTCGAGGAGGAGGAGGCCGAGCTCCTCGGGGGCGCGCCGCACCTCGAGCAGACCGAGGACCTCCGGCAGCCCTACATCCTCCTTCTCGTGAGGGCCCGCCGGACCGCCCCCCGCAGCGTCGCCGCCGCGATGCACACCCTCGTCGACGCGCTCCAGCGGCCGCTCTCGCGGACCGACCAGATGCTCCTCGAGATCGCCTTCCGGCGCTGCATCCGCGCGTCGGCGCCCGAGGGGGAGCGGGAGGTCGAGAAGTGGGAGGCGTCGCTCCTCGCGGCCGCGGAGCGCGACTTCGCGGCCGAGTTCGCCTGGGCCGCCCCGTACCTCGGCTCGTCCTGAAGCGCCGCGGGCCGCCGCCGTGTGCCTCGTCGTCCTCGGCCTGAAGGCCCACCCGCTCTACCCGCTCGTCGTCGCGGCGAACCGGGACGAGCTCCTCGCGCGTCCCTCCGCCCCGGCCGCGTTCTGGCCCGGGACGGGCGGCCTCCTCGCGGGGCGGGACCTCTCGGCGGGGGGCACGTGGCTCGGCGTGACGCGCTCGGGCCGCTTCGCGGCCCTGACGAACGTGAGGGACCCGCGGGGCGTCGTCGCCTCGGCCCCTTCCCGCGGCGCTCTCGTCCCGGCCTTCCTCCTCGCGTCCGACGCGCCTCTCGCGCACCTGCGGCGCGTCGCGGCCGACCCGGTGAGGAGGAGCGGCTACAACCTCCTCGCGGGGGCGGAGGGCCGTCTCGCCTGGCAGTCCAACGCGGCGGGGGAGCCGCGCGAGGTCGCGCCGGGCGTCCACGCCGTCTCGAACGCGCTTCTCGACACGCCCTGGCCGAAGACCCTCCGCTCCGCCGCGCGGCTCGCGGACCTCCTCGCGCGCGGGACCCTGCTCGACCCCGAGGCGCTCTTCGATCTCCTCGCCGATCGTTCCGGCGCGCCCGACGACGAGCTCCCGGATACCGGGGTGGGGCTCGCGGCGGAGCGGCTGCTCGCGCCGCCGTTCATCGCCGCGCCCGGCTACGGGACGCGCGGCTCGACGGTCCTCCTCGTCTCCCGCGGGGGGCGCGCGACGTTCCTCGAGAGGCTCTTCGACGAGGCTTTTCGCATCGCAGCGACGAGCCGGTTCCAGCTCGATTTCCCGGGCTGGGACGAGGGCGTCTGATCCGTCCTAACCCCTTTCCTGAGAAACGTCTTCAGGACCGCTGAAATCGGCCCATCGGGGGGCTGATGCGCCTGCATCATTTTGTCTCTCGAGGGTTCTTTCCGCTCGTCGAAAACGCGCTTCGCACCTAGGATGCCCGGTGGATTCGAACGAACCCCATGTGCGCTCTACCCACCATTCCTCGAGACACGGCTTGAAGGAGGAGATCCCATGTCACTTCTGCAGCGCGGACTGATGTTCGTCCTGGCGGCGGGGACGCTCGCGCTCCCGTCGTCCGTCCCGCCCGAAACGCGGGCCGGCGGGAAAGCTGCGGCTCCGGTCGAAACGAAGACCGAGAGCATCTACACCCCGCAGGACAAGGAGTTCTACCTGGACGAGGCCCAGGTCGACTTCATCCGTCCCGGGCTCAAGATCACGGTCGGAACCGTCACGGACATGGCGCCCGGCAAGAAGCCGAGCGTCGAGATCACGATGACCGACGACCTCAACCAGCCGCTCGACCGGCTCGGCGGCACGACCCCGGGCGCGGTGGCGGTCCGTTTCGTCCCGGCCGTCTTCGACGTCGCCTCGAACTACTACACGGACCTCCTCGTGTCGGGCTCGAACAAGCAGCCGACGCGCGACAACACGGGGACCTGGGTCGACCTCGGCTCGGGCAAGTACAAGTACACGTTCGCGGCGACGCTCCCGACGTTCGACGTCAACAAGCCGATGACGCTCTTCGTGGGCGCCAGCCGGAACATGACGGCCTACATCGGGAAGACCTACTACGTGAACACGTTCAAGGACTTCACGCCGGCGACCGGTGCCGCGGCGTCGACCTGGGCCGTGACGACCCTGGCGAAGTGCAACTCCTGTCACGACCCGCTCGCCCTCCACGGCGGGAACTACCGTGACATCAAGGCCTGCGTCCTCTGCCACAACGCCAACAACATGGCGGACCCGTCGATCGCCGAGTTCAACGGCCTGAAGTTCTGGCACGCGATCCACTCGGGCAACGACGAGGAGATCGGTGAGGTCACCTACCCCCGCTTCGCCCTGAACGACTGCGAGGCCTGCCACGACCCGAAGCAGGCGCAGGGGACGGTCTACCTCACGAAGCCCTCGCGCACCGCCTGCACGGGCTGCCACGCCGACCTCGACTTCGAGTCCGGCAACGGCCACCCGGCCCAGCCCGACGACACGCAGTGCGCCAAGTGCCACATCCCCGACAGCGGCCAGGAGTACGACACGTCGATCAAGGGCGCGCACACGCTCGCCTACAAGTCGAAGCAGCTGAAGGGCCTCAAGGCCGAGATCCTCTCCGTCACGAACACGGCGCCGGGCCAGAACCCGATCGTCACGTTCAAGCTGACCGAGAACGACGGCAAGGTCCTCGACCCGAAGCCGTTCGGCTCGAACGTCAACGTCCTCGTGGCCGGCCCGACGAGCGACTACGCGAACTGGCCGAACGTCCGCGAGCGCGCCGACGGCGCGACCTTCAACGGGACGACCGCCGTCTACACGATGAAGTACAAGGTCCCCGACACGTTCAAGGGGAGCCTCGCCTTCTCGATGGACGTCCGCCGGAGCGTGACGCTGAACGCCGGCACCGAGAAGCAGCGCTCGTTCAACGAGTGCGCCTTCAACCCGCTCGTCTTCTACGCCTCGACCGGGACGGTGACCCCGCGCCGGACGATCATCAGCCAGGCGAAGTGCCTCTCGTGCCACGGGTTCCTCGGTCTCCACGGCACGCAGCGCCAGAACGTCCTCTACTGCGCGATGTGCCACGACCCGAACGCCGACGACTCCCCGTACCGCAAGGCAGGCACGCCCGAGTCGATCGACTTCCGGCGGATGATCCACCGGATCCACAGCGGCGAAGAGCTGACGCAGGACTTCACGATCATCGGTTACCAGGGCTCGGTCGTGAACTACAACGAGGTCACGTATCCCGGCGACCGCCGGAACTGCCTCGCCTGCCACTCCTCTCAGACGACGGCCAACCTCCCGGTCGTGCCGGGCGCCCTCAACGTCGTCACCAAGACCGACTACTTCACGCCGCAGGGGCCGGGCACGGCCGCCTGCCTCGGCTGCCACGACAACCGCGACTCCGCGGCGCACGCGTACCTCAACACCGCGGTCTTCGGCGAGGCCTGTGGCGCGTGCCACGGCG
>JBDIBE010000312.1:0-4406 GCA_039812785.1 Thermoanaerobaculia bacterium
CGAGCGCCGCGAGCGCCGCGAGGACGAGCGCCCGGCCGCGCGCGCTCATCGCGCCACCTCCGCGAGGACGCCGAGGGAGCTGACGACGAGCCCCCCGTGGAGGACCCCCTTCATCGAGAGGACCTGCGTCGCGAGGCGCCGCAGGTCGCGCCGCTTCCCGCGCAGCGCCATCACCTCGAGGCAGAGGTCGTGGTCGAGGTGGACGTGGAGCGTCGAGAGGATGCTCGAGTGGTGCTCGTGGCCGATCTCGACGAGGCGGTCGGCGAGCTCGCGCGTGTCGTGGTCGTAGACGAGGGTCAGCGTCGCCGCCGCCTCCGCCTTCGGGTCCTCGTCCTCCTCGACGAGGCGCTTGCGGATCAGGTCGCGCACGGCCTCGGAGCGGTTCTGCACGCCTCCACGCGACAGCGACCTGTCGAACCTCCGGAGGAGGTCGGGCTCGATCGCCAGGCTGATCCGTTCGAGGTCCATGAATCCTCCGTCCGCTTATTACGAATCGAAAAATGTTACTACCGCCCGCCATCCCGCCGTGGGGAGGCCCGCCGCGCGCTCCGACGCCTCCCGGGACGGGCGTCCCGGACGACGAAGGGAGCCCGAGGCGACAGCAGCGGAGAAGGGCTGGCGCTTGATTTTGCGATAGTGTCTCAAATATTATCCGGGCTGGGAGGTCCCGGATGGCCCGGATCCGCCCCGTCGTCGCAGCTCTCGCCCCCGTCCTCGGCCTCTCCCCCGCCGTCCGCGCCGCGACACGCGCGCGCACCTGAGCGCGGGGCCGTCTGGCGAGACGGCAGGCGTCGGCGCCGCGCCCCGCCTCGCGCTGAAGGAGGCCCGTTGATGGAGACCTACCTCACGTACGCGATCATCGCCGCCGCCGCGGTCTGGCTGATCGTCCGCTCCCTCCGCCGCCCGGACCGGGACGGTTGCGCCTCGGGCTGCGACGGCTGCCCCCTCGCCCGCTTCCACGGGACGGGCGCGGCGTCCTGTGCGTCCGCGTCGGCCCTCCCGTCGCGAGAGGACGCTCGCCGCTGACGGGCGTCAGCTCCTCCGCTGCTTCTCCTTCGGCGTGACGCAGGTGCCGGTCGCGCGGCAGACGACGACGGGCGGATCGAGGACCTCCGCCGCCGAGTCGTTGACCTCGGGGGCCGAGCGGATCACCTTGCGCGCCTCGAAGCTCATCTTCCGGCTCGTCTTCCCGACGGCGGTGATCGTCCCCTCGGCCTCGACGTAGTCGCCTGCGTAGACCGGCGCGAGGAAGTCGACGGAGTCGTAGGCCCGGAAGAGCCCCTCGTCTCCGTCGAGGCGGATCAGCAGCTCGGTCGCCACGTCGCCGAAGAGCCCGAGCATCCGGGCCCCGTCGACGAGGTTTCCGCCGTAGTGCGCGTCGTGGCTCGACATCCGGAGCCGGATCACGACCTTGAGCCCTTCGCCGGGCGTCTTCTCTTCGCTCATGGATTCTCCTCGGTCTCCGCGGGGCCTCGCCTCAGCCGCGGAGGGCCGCCCGCGCGGCGGCCAGCTTCGTGTCGATCGTCTCCTGGCGCTTCGGCGCCTCGGAGGCGCTGCCGTTCCCCGAGAGGGCCGCGCCGACGTCGGAGAGGAGCGTGCGCATCTCCGCCAGCGCGCCGCGCGCCTCTTCCATCGCCTTCTGGTCCTTCTCCGATCCGCCCGCCCCGCACGCCGACTCGGCGCTCGAGATCGCGTCGCCCGCGACGCTCGAGGCCGAGGAGAAGGCCGCCGGGTCGATCGGCGTCCGGAGGAGGACCGCCGAGGCCGCCTGCACCTTGCGCGCGGCCTCCTCGGCCGCCGAGACGCACCCGGAGCCGGCCGCGGCCGGAGCCTCGGCCCCGGCGGCCGGCGCCTTCGGCGACGAAGCGTCCTTCGTGACGCGGCCGCTCTTCCAGAGCCAGAACGCGACGCCGCCGATCAGGAGGAGCCAGAGGAGCTGGCGGCCGTTCATGACGCCCTCTTCTTTCCGAGCTCCGCCTCGAGGAGCCCGCACCAGTCGTCCATTCCCGCGCCCGTCCTCGCCGAGACCTCGACGAGGCGGCCTGCCGGGTTCAGCGTCGCGACCTGCGACTTCACCGCCGCGACGTCGAAGTCGACGTGCGGCAGGAGGTCGACCTTCGTCAGGACGGTCACGCTCGCCTTCGAGAAGATGGCCGGGTACTTGAACGGCTTGTCGTCCCCCTCCGCGGTGGAGAGGAGGACGACCTTGAAGTCCTCGCCGAGGTCGTAGCCCGTCGGGCAGATCAGGTTCCCGACGTTCTCGATGAAGAGGACGTCGAGCCCGCGAAGGCGGTCGCCCTCCTCGGCGAGCGCCGCGTCGACCTGCCGGGCGTCGAGGTGGCACGCGCCCCCCGTCAGGATCTGCCGCGCGGGGATGCCCGCCTTGCGCAGCCGATCGGCGTCCCTCTCCGTCGCGATGTCGCCGTCGAGCCCGCCGAGGCGGAACCGGCCCTTCATCCTCGCGACGGTCGCCTCGAGGAGCGTCGTCTTGCCCGAGCCCGGGGACGAGATCAGGTTGACGACGAGCGTCTTCTGGGCGCGGAACGCCTCGCGCAGGGACGCCGCCGCGGCCTGGTTCGCGGCGAGGACCTTCTGCTTGACGTCGACTTCGGGCATCGGGCCTCCCGCCGGGCCTCGCGGCCCGGCGGGGCGAGGATAGCGCGGAGCCCCTTCAGCCGAGGAACGCCTCGACCGCCGCGAGAGCCGGCGTCACGGGCGCCGGCACCTTCACCCGGCGAGCCGCGGCCGGCACGTCCTTCAGGCCCGTCCCGGTCACGAGGAGGACGACGCGCTCGCCGCGGCCGACCTTCCCCTCCGCGAGGGCGATCTCGAGGCCCGCGAGCGCGATCGCGGCGGCCGGCTCGGCGAAGACGGACGACGCCGCCGCGAGGCGCGGGATGGAGTCGAGGATCGCGTCCTCGGAGACGAGGATGCCGCAGCCTCCCGTGGCCCGGACGTCCTTCAGCGCCATCACGGCGTTCCTCGGCGCGGAGACGGTGAGGCTGTCGGCGACGCTCCCCGCGTCGGGCTCGGGGGTGATCTCTGCGGCGCCCGAGCGGAGGGCGCGCGCGATCGCGCCGGAGCGCTCGGGCTGCACCGCGACGAGCCGCGGCGCCTGCGGCAGGAGCCCGCATCGGACGAGGTCGGCGAAGCCCTTCGCGATCCCCGCGATGATGACGCCGTCCCCCGTCGGGACGACGACGGCGTCGGGGGCCTCCTCTCCGAGGTCGCGCGCGATCTCGAGCGAGGCGGTCTTCTTCCCTTCGACGGTGAACGGGTTGAGCGCGGTGTTCCGGTTGTACCAGCCGAAGCGCGCGCACGCCTCGAGGGAGAGCTCGAACGCCTGGTCGTACGTTCCCGCCACCGGGACGAGACGGGCCCCGTAGCTCGACATCTGGACGAGCTTCGCCGGAGGGGCCGCGGCGGGGACGAAGACGACCGTCTTCATCCCCGAGGCCGCGCCCGCGGCGGCGAGCGCCGTGGCGGCGTTCCCCGTGGAGGCGGCCGCGACGGTCTCGTAGCCGTACTCGATCGCCTTGGCGACGACGAGGGCCGAGGCGCGGTCCTTCGTCGAGCCCGAGGGGTTCCGCGTGTCGTCCTTCAGGAAGAGGTGCGGCATGCCGAGCTCCCGCCGCAGGCGGGGCACGGGGAGGAGCGGCGTCCCTCCCGCGGCGAAGGAGAAGAACGACTCCGGGCCGCGGACCGGAAGGAACGGGGCGAGGCCCGCCGGCGACGAGAGGAGCGCCTCGGGCCAGCGGCGCGGCAGGTCGCGCTCTTCGAGCTCGACGCGCAGGACGCCGCGCGTCGGGCCGCCCGGGACCTGGGCGGCGGCGCACGCGGGGCAGACGTAGAGGGAACGGTCTTCGGCGTAGCGGGTGCCGCACTCGTTGCAGGCGAACTGGAAGGCGCTCACGACCGGGCATCGTAGCGCGCGGCGGAACGGCGGCCTAAGGCTTCGGCTCCCCTTCGCGCGCGAGGCGCGAGACGGCGAGGAGGGAGAGCCCGCAGACGACGAACGCCGCGAAGAGCGCGGCCGGCCGTCCCGCCGGCAGGTCGCGGACGAGGATCCGGAGGCCGGCCGCCGCGAGGGCGAGCCACGCGAGCACCCCCGCCTCGCCGACGCCCGCCCTCGCGCGGATCGCCGCGAGGACGACGGCCGAGAGCGCGAGGACGACCGTCGGCGCCGTCCCCCACGCGGCCGCGGGGAGGACTCGCGCGAGGAGCGCGACGGTCCCGGCCCCGGCCCCGGCCGCGGCGACGACGAGGACGAGGAGCGGGGCGATCCGGGCGCTGAACGGGAGCGCCTTCGCGTCCCGCGCACGCACGACGAGGACGAAGGCGATCGCCGCGAGGAGCGCGAGGCCGGCCGCGGCCCTGCCGATCGCCGCCGGCTCTCCGCCGGGAGC
>JBDIBE010000313.1:0-4397 GCA_039812785.1 Thermoanaerobaculia bacterium
GGGAACGTCGTCGAGCTCCGCTGCACGGTCGACCCGTCGACGAAGAGCGGCGAGGCGGGGGCGGCGCGGAAGGTGAAGGGGACGATCCACTGGGTCTCGGCGGCGCACGCCGTCCCCGCGGAGGTCCGCCTCTACGACCGCCTCTTCACGAAGGAAGACCCCAGCGACGCCCCCGAGGGGCAGGACTGGCTCTCGAACCTGAACCCCGCCTCGCTCGAGGTGCGTTCGGGATTCGTCGAGCCGGCGCTCGCCGGGGCCGCCGCCGGGGCGTTCTTCCAGTTCGAGCGGCTGGGCTACTTCTCGGCCGACCCCGACTCGGCGCCCGGCCGGCCCGTCTTCAACCGCTCCGTCGGCCTGCGCGACACGTGGGCGAAGATCGAGAAGAAGGGGCGGGAGGCCTGACGGCGGGTCGTCGGCTCCTCCTCTGGCTGCCCGTGGCCGTCCTCCTCGCGGTGGAGGCGTGGTTCTCGTCGCGCCCGCCGATCGTCGGCCACGGTCCCGGGCAGGTCCCCGTGAACGACAAGCTCGCCCACGTGGCGTACTTCGCCCTCGTCGGGCTCCTCGCCGCGCGTGCCTCTCTCGCCGGCCACGGCTGGAGCGCGCGGCGGACGGCGGCCGTCGTCGTCCTCGGGGCGCTCGCCTGGGGGCTCCTCGACGAGGTCCACCAGTCGTTCACGCCGGGGCGCGCGGTGGAGGCGGGCGACGTCGCCGCCGACGTCGCGGGAGCCGCGCTCGGCCTCGGGGCCGGCCTCGTCCTCGTCCGCCGGCGGGCCTGAAGCGAAAACGCCGCCCGGGGGCGGCGTGGTTCGTCAGGTTGGCTGGGGGGCAGGGATTCGAACCCCGATAGGCAGATCCAGAGTCTGCAGTCCTACCATTGGACGACCCCCCAACCTGGAGGGGCGGGCATTATGCGTGCGGAGACCTCCCCGGTCAACCGCGGGGTCGTTCAGCGCTTCTTCGAGAGAGAGTGGAAGAAGCGGGCGAGCTCCTCGGGCGTTCCGCGCCCCTGGAAGGTGACGGAGACCTCCCCCTTGGCGAGGCCCGGTGAGACGACCGGCTCGGGAAGCGGCGCGCCCTTCCGCCCCTTCTTCGGGTCGGCGTCGACGACCTCGGGACGAAGGACGTCCGGCGCCCCGCGCCCCGCCTTCTTGTGCTTGCGCCCGTTCTTCCGCGGCCGGCGCGCCTCGACGGGACGCAGCCTCGTCACGTCGGGGGGGCCGAGGCGGATGCCGAACCTCGAGGCGACGGACTCGATGACGGTCTTGGCGTCCGTCGTCGGGGCCTTCACGAGGAGGTTCCGGGCCCAGGAGAGCGCCGCGGGACGGTCGATGCCGAGCTTGCGGCGGACCTCGCGGATGACGCCGGCCCCGATTTCGTCCGGCTTCACCTTGAGGCCCTTCGCGAGCGCCGCCTTGACGTCCTTCTCGTTGAGGGCCTTGTTCTCCTTGAGCAGCGCCTCCGCGGCCTGGCGGACCTTTTCCATGTCGGTGGCCATCGCTCCTCCTCTCCTCGTAGCGCCCATCTGTAGCCGCTGCCCAATTGTTCTCCCAAAGGAGGCCGCGTTCAACGCTTCTTTATCGCTTTCGACGGCGAAGGCGCGCGAATCGACGGACGCGGCCCGGTCCGGAGAGCCTCCCGGGCTCCGCCGGAAGGCCGGGAGAAGGGGCGGGTCAGACCGAGGGAAGGAGCGTCTTCACCTCGAGCGGCGGCAGCTCGGGGAGCTTCTCGCCCCACTCCCGGAGCTTCGCCCACGGGTAGAGGCCGTCGCTGTGCCCGTCCTTCCAGAAGATCTGCAGGGCGTAGCCGCCGACCGGCTTCGTCGCCGCGACCTCGAAGGAGGCGGCCGTGTAGGGCTTCTGCGGCGGCTTCGCGAGGCGGCCGAAGAGGTCGCGCTCGCCGGCGCACCCGGCGCAGGGGCAGAGGCGGCGGACGGCCCGGAGCGGGAGGTAGCTCTCGGCGCCGTCACCGAAGGAGACGGCGAGCTCGTCGCCGAGGACGAGGACGTTCACGGGAGGCGGGGCCATGACCGCATGGTACCCCGCCTCCCGCGCCGGACGCCCTCGCAGGGGATCAGGGGAAGCTGAAGGTGCAGGCCTGGACCTCGGCCCCCGGCGCGACGTCGAGGAGGCCGGCGCACTTGCTCCCGGAGGTCGCCTGGGCCGAGTAGCTGAAGCGGATCGTCGCCGGGGCCGCGCCCGGGCAGGTCGCCGCGTGCTTCACGTACAGCGTGTAGGTGCCGAAGGGGAGGCGGTTCCCCTCGTAGACGACGCTCTCCGTCCGGTTACCGGCGGCGCACCCCGCGGGGAGCACCTTCCCGCCCGGCTGCGTCGCGACGTCGACGCCCCCCGGCCCGGCGATCCGCACGTCGAGGTCGGCGTCGCCCGACCAGCTCGCGAGGCCGGCGAGGTACTGCGGCGTCCCCTGCGGGTCGACCTTGACGCTCGCCACGTTCGCGTTCGTCGCCGTCCCTCCCTTGCCGTCGGAGACGGTCAGCGAGACGGTGTAGGTGCCGGAGGCCTGGTAGGTGTACGAGGCGCTCGCGCCGGTGGCCGTCCCCGCCCCGGAGCCGAAGCTCCACGTGAAGGTGAGCGGGTCCCCGTCGGGGTCGGAGGCGGTCGCCGTCGCCGTCACCTGGAGCGGCGCGGAGCCGTAGAGCGGAGCGACGGTCGTCGTGCCGATCGTGGGAAGGCCGTTCTCCTTCTTGTTGCCGCCGCTGTTGCCCGCCGCGACCGCGACGCCGGCGCCGACTACGACGCCCGCGCCGATGCCGATGATGGCGCCCGTCGAGAGGCCGCCGGAGGCCGCCGCCGCCCCCGCCGCCGCCGCGCCCGTGCCCGAGGAGAGGGCCGTCGCGAGGGAGACCACGGCGCCGGAGACGAGGATGACCTTCGCGATGTCGTCCTTGTTGAAGCCCGTCGGCACGGGCGCCTGCCCTTCGCGCGTGAGGCCGACCGTCAGCCCCTCGCGCGGCGCCGTCACCGTGACGACGGCGGTCACGCCGCGCTCGTCGCGGCAGACCGTCTTCTCGGTCACGGGCGGGGCGTACTCGGGGGTCTTCTTCGGGAGGCTCTCGCGGTCGAGCGCCTGGACGAAGTAGTCGATGCCGCGCAGGCCCGGCATGGGCCGCGGCAGCTCGCCGACGACGTCCTCGGGGGCGCGCGGCTTCATCAGCACGTAGTAGTAGTCCTCCGTCCCGGCGGCGCGGAAGTAGACGAAGCCCTGGTCGAGCTCCTTCGTCGGGAGGACCTTCGCGTCGATGAGGGGGCGGGCCTCGGTCGAGAGGCACTTGAGCGGGTCGTGAGCGATCGTGAGCCGCGGGCTCTCGCCGGGCGCCGCTTTCTTCACGGCCGGGTCGCTCGTCGCGGGCGCGGGAGCGGCGAAGGCCCCCGAGGCGAGCGTCGCGGCGAGGAGGACGGCGCAGGCCTCCCGGATGCCGGTCGGAGCCAGGGAGAAGGGAACGGGCTTCTTCACGGGCGGTCCTCCTCGGTTCGGACGAGGGCGACCCGCCGCGCGCCGCCCCGCCGATGGGACGGGCACCCGGCGGCCCCCGGGACGAGTTGATTGCGGACTGTCGAGGAGGACTATACCGCCGTCGCGCGCGGCCGGTGCGAAGGGGTGAGCGGCGTCACTCGCAGGGACCGATCTCGAGCGTCCGCGTCCAGGCGTCGCCCGAGGCGTCGGTCACCTTCAGGCTCTTGAGGAAGGGGACCTTCAGCGGCCCCTGGAAGACCCAGATCGGCTCCTTCTTCCCGACGCGGACCTTCGGGGGGACCGGCACGGACGTCGCGGCCCGGTAGCTCGTGACGCTCATCCCGACCGACTCGTCGACGTGGTCGAGGGAGAGGTCGCGCTGCGCCTCGTTGGCGAAGTAG
This sequence comes from Thermoanaerobaculia bacterium, assembly GCA_039812785.1. Lineage (GTDB taxonomy): Bacteria > Acidobacteriota > Thermoanaerobaculia > UBA5066 > UBA5066 > UBA5066. The sequence goes on from JBDIBE010000313.1 coordinate 3,873, forward strand.
GCCGTGACGACGACCGTCTGCCCCTCGACGGGCTTCCGCGGGCTCACCTCGAACTCGATCTGGAAGAGGCCGGCGTCGGGCTTGGCGGCGCGCGCCTGGAGGCCGTCGGAGACGTCGAACCCGGGGGCGACCCCCTTCGTCTTCCCCTGCTCGAAGGTCGTCCCCCCCATCCTCACGCAGATCCCCTCGCCCGCGGGGGCCGCGGTCGGCTGCGGGCGCGCGTCGGCGATCCTGACCTCGGGCTTCGCCGTCGGGCGCGGCGTCGGGACGCGGACGACGATCGGCTTCGTCGGCTCGGGAGCGGCCGTCGGCTCGGGAACGGCCGTCGTCGGCGCGGGCGACGGGGCCGCCTCCGGGGTCGGGACGGGCGTCGGGAGGGGCGGCGGGACCGGCGTCGGGGCGGGAGCGGGCGTCGGGACCGCGGGCTTCACCAGGCCCGGGATGAGGCCGCTCTTCCAGAGGAGCGTGCCGCCGAGCGCGAGGCCGACGAGGCCGACCGCCGCGAGGACGATCAGCAGGACGGGC
>JBDIBE010000314.1:0-4364 GCA_039812785.1 Thermoanaerobaculia bacterium
CACGCGCGGGGCGCGGGCGGGGTCGGCCGCGAGCGCGCGGCGGGCGAGCTCCTCCGGCCGCGCCTCCTCCGTGGGAGGAAGGAGAACGCTCCGCGCGCCGTCGGCGAAGAAGGACGGCCCGGCGGCGACGAGGCCCGCTCCCTCCGCGGCGGCGACGAGGGGCGCCACCGAGCCGGCGCAGAAGACGAGGTCGGGGTTCGCGAGGAGGAGCGTCCCGCCCCGCGCCGCCGAGACGCCCGCGTTGAGGCCTCCCGCGTAGCCGAGGTTGCGGTCCGGCAGGAGGACCCGGTCGGCAGAGGGGACGAGGGCGTCGCGCTCGGCGGGGTCCCCGGAGTTCACGACGGCGACCGTCTCCGCCTCGAGGCCGGCGCGGCGCGCCTCCTCGCGGAAGCTCGCGATGGCCCCCTTCGCGAGCGCGGCGCTGCGGTACGAGACGAAGACGGCGGAGATCATCGGGTGCTACTCTCCCCGGCGCCGTGGCGACCGAATTCCGAGCGGCCGGGAAGGGCGATCGGGCCGCTATCTTGGAGCTCTTCGCCGCGGCGTTCAAGGCGCCCGCGAACGCGGACGACTTCGCCTGGAAGTACGACCTCAACCCGCACCCGGCCGTCTCGGTCGTCGCGATCGAGGGCGGCCGCGCCCTCGGCTTCATCGGCGCCCTCGGGGTCCGCTACCGCGGGGCCGCCCTCGACGCGCGGGGGAACTCCGTCGTCGACGTGATGACCCGCCCCGACACGCGCGCCCTCGGCCGGATGAGCCTCTTCAAGCGGCTCGGCGACCTCTTCCGGAAGGTGAACGCCGACGCCGGGACGCTCTTCGACTTCGGCTTCCCGAACGCGCGCGCCCGGGCGATCGAGGAGCGCCTCTTCGGCTGCGTGATGGCCGAGCCGTGCGGCGAGCGAGGCCGGCGGCTCGACGCCCCGCCCCTCGTCGGGAGGCTCCGCCGGAGGCTCCTCCGCCTGCGCGAGGGGGAGCCGTTCGGCCGCGCGCACCACGCGCTCGCCGACCTCCTCCACGCCCGCGAGGGGTGGAGGACCGACCGCTCCGCGCGGACGCTCGCGTGGCGCTTCTCCCGCCCCGGCTTCGAGTACCGCCCGTTCCAGCTCCTCGACCTCGCCGGCCGCTCGCGCGGCTACGCCGTCGCGGCGCTGCGCGAGGGGCGCGTCGCCCTCGTCGACCTGCAGGTCGCCTCCGAGTCCGACGGGACGCTCGCCGACCTCGTCGCGGGGCTCCAGGAGCGGCTCGCCGGGGCCGCCGCGGACCGCCTCGTCCTCCGCTCGCCCATGGGAGGCCGCCTCGCCGCGCGCCTCGAGGGCGAGCTCGGCTTCGTCCCCGAGCCGTCGGACACGGTCCTCCTGATGCACCCGATCGCCGACGGCTTCGACTTCCTCGCGCCCGGAAAGACGTTCGACTACCGCTTCTCCGACCACGACGTCTTCTGAGCGCCGGGCGGGCGCGCCGCGTCGGGCCTCCGGCCCCGGGCGCGGTAGACCGTCACGCGGCCGAAGGCGCGCTCCGCCTCGTAGCCCGGCAGGACGATCGAGAGGATTCGCCGGGTGTTCTCGCCGGACAGGTCGTCGTTCACGACGAGGAAGGCGGGCCGCGACGCGGCGATCCGCCGCACCTCCCGATCGACGTCGACGCCCGCGACGCGGCTGAACCCCGTCGAGGTCAGGAAGGGCGGGAAGACGTAGCGCGTGGGGACCGGGGAGCCCGTCAGGAGGTAGAGGACGGGCTCGTCGTTCACGACCCAGATCCGCTCTCCCGGCCTGAGGCGCGCCCTGAGGTACTCCGCGATCCGCGAGGGGCCGTCGGCCCCTTCCTTCCTCCCCTCGGTCCACCAGGAGCGATAAGGGCGCTCCACCGTCCGGAGGACGGGGACGAGGGAGAGGAGCGCCCCGAAGGCGACCGCGCCGCCGGAGCGCGCGCTCCACGGCCGCGGGAGCCGCGCGAAGGCGTGGCCGACGAGGAGGCACGCGGCCGGCACGGTCGGGAGGAAGTAGTGAGGGTAGAACCTGCGCGTCGCCCACGTCGCGCCGAGCGCGGCGAGGAGGTAGCCCGCGAGGAAGACGAGCGCGGCGGCCTCCTCCCTCGTTCCCGGCCGCTCCCGGAAGAGGAGGAGGACCCCGGCCGCGAGGAGCAGGGGGAGGGCCCACGCGGCCCACTCCGCGGTGGCGCGTAGCCCGAACGGGAAGGCGAGCCCCGCCGGCACGAGGCCGCCGAAGGTGCGGTTCGCGCGGAACGTCAGGTCGAGCCAGAGGCCGATCTGCCCCTGCGAGGCGTAGGCCCCGACGACGGCCGCGGACGGCACGGCGGCCCCGAGGGCGAGGAGCGCGGCGGGCCCCGGGAGACGCTTCCAGTCCCCCGTGGCCCGGTGCAGGGCCGCGAGCGCGGCGAGCGCGAACCAGGAGGTCTCGAAGGCGGCGAGGTACTTGATCTGGAACGCGCAGCCGAAGAGAAGCCCCGCGAGCGCGAAGCGGGCGTGGCCCCCGCGCGACGGAGCGGCGCCGCGGAGGAGCGGCGCGAGGAGCCAGAGGCCGAGCAGCTCGAAGGCGACGAAGAAGAGCTCCGTGTTCGCGGCGAGGCCTCCGAGCCCGAGGAGGAACGGGGCGAGGAGACCCGCGGCGAGGAGGCTCGCCGGACGGCTGCCCGTCAGCTCGCGGCCGATCCCGTAGAGCGCGAGGCCGCCCAGGGCGACGAAGAGGACGGAGAGGGCGCGCATCGCCGCGACGGGCTCCCCGACGACGGCGAGCCCGGCCGCGAAGAGGGCGTGGACCCCCGGCGGCTTGTGGTCCCAGACGACCGTTCCCGGGAGGTGGCCCGCGAGCCATTCGCGCCCGACGAGCATGTAGAGGCTCTCGTCCCAGTCGACGACGGAGCGGGCGAACGTCGGAAGCCGGAGGATCGCGGACCAGGCGAGCAGCCCGAGGCCCGCGAGAGCGGCTTCCCCGCCGGAGAGGCCCCGGCCCGCCGCCGGCCGGCTCGCCACGCCCGGCCCTTCGCGGCGGCCACGGAGACCGCGGGGCGCGGGCCGGCCTTCATCCGCGCGATTCTACGAAGACCGCGGCCCTGCCGGCTGGCCCCCTATGATCGCGGGAATGCCGGGCAGGCTCCTCCTCTGGGTCGTCCTCCCGATCGGGGCGATCCACCTCCTCGCGCGAAGGCGGCGCGACGTGCTCCGCTTCCAGGTCGTCCTCGACCTCCTCCTCGTCATCCCGCTCCTCCTCGTCGGCACGGGGAAGGAGCTGGGCCCCGGGATCGCGGGAGCGGAGGCCTGGGGCGCGCCGGTCCCGATCGCCGGGGCCCCGGACCAGTCCGACCTCCCGCGCCAGTTCCACGTCTTCTGGGAGGAGGTCCGGCGGCTCGCCTCGAACGGCGAGCCGCCCTGGATCAGCGACCGGATCGGCGGAGGCGCGGCCCTCTACGCCCACGGCCAGTCCGGCGTCCCGTTCCCGCTGAACGCTCCGGTCTGGCTCCTCGGCGCGGAAAAGGGGACGACGGTCCTCGGCTTCTGGAAGCTCGAGCTCGGGGCGCTGGGCGGGTTCCTCCTCCTCCGCCGGCTGCGCGTCCTCCCCGCCGTCGCCGCGGCCGGGGCCCTCTCGTACGGTCTCGGGACGTGGGCGGTCTCCTGGCTCGTCGTCCCGATCGGCTGGGTGACGGCGCTGACCCCCTGGGCCTTCCTCCTCCTCTTCTCGACCCTGCGGGGGAGCCGGTGGGCCGGCTCCGGGCTCGCCCTCCTGCTCGGGAGCCTCTGCGGCTGGTCCGTGCATCCCGAGACGGCCGTCCTCCTCTCGCTCGGCGTCGCCGCCGCCGGGGCCACGATGGCCGCCGGGAACGCGAGGCGCTGGCGACGCCTCCTCCTGCCCGCGCTCCTCGCCCTCCTCGTCTCCGCGATCGGCGCGCTCCCCCTCCTCGCGTCGATCCGCGGCTCGGCGAAGCTCGGCGAGCTGCGGGCATCCGCCGCCGGGCCGTTCTCGCGGATCGACTACACGTGGCCGATCCGGGGCGAGCTCGCCTCGCTCGCCCTCGTCCCGTTCCGCCAGGGCGTCCCCTCCGACGGCACGTGGCGCCTCCCGGTCCCGATGGCGCCCGTCGCCCTCGCGATCGGCGGGGCCCTCTTCGCCGCGGGCTTCGCGGCGCTTCCCCGTCGCCGGCTTCGCCGCGCCGCGCTCGCGTTCGGCGCGCTCTGGCTCCTCTCCGCGGCCCTCTGCTTCCAGCTCCCCGGCCCCGCGCACCTACTCGCCCTCCTCCCCGTCGTGAAGCTCATGGTCTGGAACCGTGCGGGGTTCCTCTTCTCCTTCGCAACGGCCGTCCTCCTCGCCCTCTCCGCCGACGCCCTCTTCCGGCTCCGGGAACGCCGGGGG
>JBDIBE010000315.1:0-4343 GCA_039812785.1 Thermoanaerobaculia bacterium
CGTCGTCTGGATCGCGCCCGGAGGCGCCCACCTCCTCCTCTCGAGGAGAGGGGAGCGAGTCGTCCTCCACGTCGAGCCGCACTCGCCGCAGCTCCGCTGGTGCCCCTCGGCCGACCTCCTTTTCTCCTCGGCGGCCGAGACGTTCGGCGCCCGCCTCGTCGGCGTCGTCCTGACCGGGATGGGCGACGACGGGGCCGCCGGCAGCCGGGCGATCGCCGCCGCCGGCGGATCGGTCCTCTGCGAGTCGCGCGAGACGGCGGTGATCCCGGGGATGCCCGACGCCGCGGCCCGCGCCGTCCCGGAGGCGCCGCGCGTCCCGCTCGCCCGCCTCCCGGGCGAGGTCGAGAGGCGGCTCGTCGAGGCGTCCCGCGCGTAGGGGCCGGCCGCTCGGCTACACTCGGCGTCCTTTATGGACGCACGCGAAGAACGGACCCAGATCGAGAAGAAGTGGCAGGCGCGGTGGGACGCCGACAAGGCGGCCTTCGTCGACACGCAGGACCCGGCGGCGAAGGGGACCTACCTCCTCGTCATGCTCCCGTACCCTTCGGGGGACCGCCTCCACGTCGGGCACGCGCGGACCTACTTCCTGACGGACGCGCTCCACCGCTACCTGAGGCAGAAGGGGGAGAAGGTCTTCTGCCCGATGGGGTGGGACGCCTTCGGCCTCCCCGCGGAGAACTTCGCGATCCAGCGCGGCATCCCGCCGCGCGAGTCGACGCTCGCGAACATCGCCGCGATGAAGGAGCAGTTCGCGGGGTGGGGCGTCCTCTACGACTGGACGAAGGAAGTCACGACCTGCGAGCCGGAGTACTACCGCTGGAACCAGTGGTTCTTCCTGCGGATGCTCGAGAAGGGGCTCGCGTACCGCCGGAAGGGGACGGTCAACTGGTGCCCGTCGTGCCAGACGGTCCTCGCGAACGAGCAGGCCGAGGGGGGCACGTGCGAGCGCTGCAAGAACGCGGTGGAGCAGCGCGAGCTCGAGCAGTGGTTCCTGAAGATCACGGAATACGCCGACAGCCTCCTCGCCGGCCTCGACCAGCTCGGGAAATGGTCCGAGAAGGTCCGGACGATGCAGCGGAACTGGATCGGACGCTCCGTCGGCGCCGACCTCGACTTCGAGGTGCCGAAGCTCGGCGAGAAGCTGCGCGTCTTCACGACGCGCCCCGACACCGTTTTCGGCGCGACGGCGATGATCCTCGCCCCCGAGCACCCGGCCGTCCCGCGCCTGATCGAGGGGCATCCCGAGAAGGCCGCGCTCGAGGAGTGGGTGAAGACGGTCCGGAGCCAGGACCGGCTCCAGCGCGAGGCCGAGGGGGCCGAGAAGGACGGCCGCTTCACCGGCGCGTACGCGGTCAACCCGTTCACGGGCGAGGAGATGCCGATCTGGATGGCGAACTTCGTCCTCGCCGAGTACGGGACGGGCGCGATCATGGCCGTCCCTGCGCACGACGAGCGCGACCACGCCTTCGCGACGAAGTACGGCATCCCTGTCCGCGAGGTGATCCGCCGCCCCGAGGGGGCCGACGCCTCCGTCGCCTGCTGGACGGGCGAGGGGACGATGACGGCCTCCGGGCCGTACGACGGCATGGGGTCCGAGGCGGGCCGCGAGGCGATCGCGAGCGAGGCGGCGAAGCGCGGCATCGGCGGCGCCCGCGTCCGCTACCGGCTCCGCGACTGGCTCATCTCGCGCCAGCGTTACTGGGGGACGCCGATCCCGATGGTGAAGTGCCCGGCCTGCGGCTGGGTGCCCGTGCCCGACGACGAGCTCCCCGTCGTCCTCCCGAAGGACGCGCCGTTCACCGGCAAGGGCGGGAACCCGCTCGAGAAGGTCGAGGCGTTCCTGAAGGCTCCGTGCCCGAAGTGCGGCGGCGAGGCCCGGCGCGAGACGGACACGATGGACACGTTCGTCGACTCGTCCTGGTACTACCTCCGCTACCTCGACCCGAAGAACGACCGCGCCCCGTTCGACCCGGCGGTCATCGCGCGCTGGGCGCCGGTGAACCAGTACATCGGCGGCATCGAGCACGCGATCCTCCATCTCCTCTACGCGCGCTTCTTCGCGCGCGTGATGAAGGACCTCGGGCTGATCTCCTTCGAGGAGCCGTTCTCGGCCCTCTTCAACCAGGGAATGATCACGAGGATGTCGCCCGGGGGGCGCGTCGAGAAGATGTCGAAGTCCCGCGGGAACTCGGTCTCGCTCGACCCGCTCATCGCGGCGAAGGGGGCCGACGCCGTCCGCGCCTACGTCCTCTTCCTCGGGCCGCCCGAGTCCGACGCCGAGTGGAGCGACGACCAGATCGCCGGCCCCGAGCGGTTCCTCTTCCGCGTGAAGGCGCTCGTCGAGAACTGGCTGAAGGCGCACGGTACGGCGCCGCACGCCCCGGCCGCGGCCGACACGCCGTCGGCGAGGAAGCGCCACATCGCCGTGAAGGCGGTGACGCACGACTTCGAGACGTTCTCGTTCCACACCGCCGTCGCCCACCTGATGGAGTTCTCGCACCACGTCGCGGGGCTCGTCGGCGACGCGAAGGCCGACCCCGGCGAGACGCGGGCGTCGATCCTCGCGCTCCTCGCGCTCCTCCACCCGATCGCGCCGCACCTCACCGAGGAGTGGCACGAGCAGATGGGGGAGACGAGGAGCCTCCTCGTCTCGGGCTGGCCGAGGTTCGACCCGGCGCTCGCCGTGGAGGAGTCGGTGACGGTCGCCGTCCAGGTGAGCGGCAAGCTCCGCGGACAGGTCGTCCTGCCGCGCGGCGCGAGCCGCGAGGACGCCCTCGCCGCCGCCGAGGCGCAGGAGAGCGTCGCCAAGTGGCTCGAGGGGAAGGAGCGGGTGAAGGTCGTCTTCGTCCCGGACCGGCTCCTCAACGTCGTGGTGAAGTGAAGCGGCGGGCGGCGCTCGCCGCGCTCCTCGCCGCCGGCCTCGCCGGCTGCGGATACGCGCTCGTCGGGACGGGGCGGGGGATCCTCCCGGAAGGGGCCTCGACCGTCTACGTCGAGACGCTCGTGAACGAGACGTCGAAGGTGGGCCTCGAGCAGAGGCTCACCGACGCCGTCCTCCGCGAGCTCGCCGGGCGTAAGAGGCTCACGCCCGTCTCGGATCGCGCGGCCGCCGACGTCGAGATCACCGGGAAGATCCTCTCCTACCAGGTGAACCCGGTCCGATTCGACGACCAGGGGCGCGCGCTCGAGTACGAGATCGCCGTCATGGCCCGCGTGAAGCTGACCGACCGGAAGACGGAGACGGCCCTCTTCGAGAACCCGTCGTTCCTGTTCCGGCAGCCCTACCCGGTCTCGGCGACGAGCTCGAGCTACGTCGACATCGAGAACGCGGCGATCGAGTCGATCGCGCGGCCGTTCGCGAGAAGCCTGGTCACGACGATCCTCGAAGGGTTCTGAGAGGGCCCGGGGAGGGCCGCGTCGGCCCTCCCCGCGGCGCCTCCCCCTCCGGATCGGAGAGAGGGCCTCCGGACGGACGAAGAGCCGGGAGACGGAAAGCGGCGCCCGCGAGGGCGCGTCGTCCCGCCGGTCCCGGCCCGGATCGTGTCGCGGCGGAGCTTCAGCCCGCCTTGGCCGTCTTCTTGTTCGCGCCCTTGGCGAGCCGCGACTTCAGCCGCGCGGCCTTGTTCTTGTGGATCGTCCCCTTCCGGGCGGCGACGTCGAGGGCGGAGGAGGCCTTCGCGACCGCCTCCTTCGACTTGTCGGGGGCCGCGGCGCGCGTCGCCTTGACCACGCGACGGGTCTCGCTCTTCACCGCCCGGTTCCGGGCCTTCTGCTTGTCGTTCTGGGCGGCACGCTTCTTCGCCTGCTTCGTGTTGGCCATCGTTTCCTTTCGGGTCCTCTGGTCGGGTTCGGTCCCCCCGGCGCGGGCCGGAGGAGTCTGGTGGGTCAGCGGGAGTCGGAGCCGAGCGCCCGGAGGCGCTGCTTGGCGCTCTTGGCCTCGTCCGAGCTCGGGTACTCGTGGACGACGAACTGGAGCTCGACGATCGCCTGGGCCTTCTCGCCGAGCTCGAGGTGCGCAAGGCCCTTGCGGAGGTGCGCCGACGGAGCCTTGTCGCTCTGCGGGTAGGTGCGCAGGAGCTTCTCGAGCGTGTCGAGCGCCTCCTTCGGCTTCTTCTGCGCCGACCAGCACTCGGCCGCCCAGAAGAGGGCGTCGTCGGAGAGGTCGGTCTTCGGGTAGGTCTCGACGTACTCCTCGAAGCCCTGCCGCGCGAGGTCGAAGCGCCCCTTCTGGTAGTCGCCGAGGGCCTGGTTGTAGAGGTCCGCGGGCGCCGGCTTGCCCGAGGCCGGGCGAGGGGCCACCGCCGGCGTCGAGACCGGGACCGGCGCGAGCGCGGCGGGCGCCG
>JBDIBE010000316.1:0-4323 GCA_039812785.1 Thermoanaerobaculia bacterium
CGGATCGACTCGTCGAGGCAGATCGGCGTCGCCATCCGGCGCGCGAGCTCGGCGTGCTCGACGAGGTCCTCGTGGTGGAGCGGCTGCTCGACGTCGCCGAGGCCGAAGCGGTCGAGCGCGACGACCGGGGCCGACGTCGCGAGCGTGTAGGCCGCGTTCGCGTCGACCGTGAGCGGGAGCGCCGGGAACGCCTCGCGGACCGCGGCGACGCGGTCGACGTCCGCCCCGGGCGCGATCTTCAGCTTGATCCTCCGGTATCCCTCGGCGACGTGCTTCGCGACGACCTCGACGGTCGCCTCGGGCGTCGGCTGGAGGCCGAGCGAGACGCCGACCTCGACGGCGTCCCTCACGCCGCCGAGGCTCCTCGCGAGGGAGACCCCCGCCGTGCGGGCGAAGAGGTCGCGGAGCGCCGTCTCGAGCGCCCCCTTCGCCATCCTGTTCCCGCGGACGCGCGCGACGAGCGGGTCGAAGCCGGCGGCGCCCTCGAGGTCGCGCCCGAGGACGGCCGGCGCGAGGAACCGGACGAGCGCCGAGCGGGCGGAGTCGACCGTCTCGGGCGAGAAGAACGGCCCGTCCTCGGCGACGCACTCGCCCCACCCGGAGAGGCCGCCGGAGCGGACCTCGACGAGGAGGAACTTCTTCAGCGACATCTCGCCGAAGGAGGTCCGGAACCGGAACTTCAGGGGCATCTCGACGAGACGGAGGACGATCGCTTCGATCCGCACGCTATCCCTCCCCGCGGAGCCGTCCGCGATCGTAGCGGAGGCACGCGCCGTCGGAGGGGGTTTGACAGAGTCTCAGGTGGGAAATAGCATCAAAGGTTTTGAAGCGAAATGAGTTCGTCGTTTCGCTTCCGAGAAGAAAATGCAGCGCCTCCCCGCCCCGCGAGCCGGCCGGGGGGTCCTCGCGCCCCTCGCCCTGCTCCTCCTCCTCGCCGCCTGCAGCCCGAAGGCCCCCGAGGCCTCCGCCCCCGCCGGGCCTCCCGGCCGGATCGGAACGTCCGCCGTCGCGGGCCGCGTCACGCTCTCGGGCGTCCCGCCGGCGAACGAGAAGGTCGCGATGACGACCGACCCGTTCTGCGCCGAGCACAACCCGGGCGAGACCGAGCTCCCCGCGTACGCCGTCGGCGCGGACGGCGCCCTCGCGAACGTCCTCCTCCGGGTCACCGGGGGGGTCTCGGGCGTCTACCCCGCGCCCTCCGAGCCGAAGCGGCTCGACCAGAAGGGGTGCGCCTTCGCGCCGCGCGTGCAGGCCCTCATGACCGGTCAGCCGCTCGAGATCGTCTCCTCCGACGCGACGCTCCACAACGTCCACGCCGGAGCGAAGGCGAACGCGCCCTTCAACCTCGGCATGCCCGCGCCCGGGACGAAGTACACGCGCACCTTCACGAAGCCCGAGATCGTCGCCTTCAAGTGCGACGTCCACCCCTGGATGCGCGCCTGGGTCGCCGTCGTCCCGCACCCGTTCTTCGCCGTCACGGGCGCCGACGGCCGCTTCGAGATCCGTGGCCTCCCCGCCGGCACCTACACCGTCGAGGCGTGGCACGAGAAGCTGCCGGCGCAGACCTTCACCGTCACCGTCGGAGAGGGCGAGACGAAGGAGCACGACGTGACTTTCATCTCCCCGCCCGCCGCCCCGCCCGCCTGAGGACCCCGCCGCGATGACCCCTTCGAAGCCCGTCCGCGTCTCGACCCGCACCGTCGCCGTCTCGGTCTTCCTCCTCCTCGTCGCCGGCGCGCTCGTCACCTCGACCGGCTCGGGCCTCGCCGTCCCCGACTGGCCGCTCTCCTACGGGAAGCTCATGCCGCCGATGGTCGGCGGGATCCTCTTCGAGCACGGGCACCGGATGATCGCGGCGACCGTCGCGACGATGGTCGGCCTGCAGATCCTCGTCCTCGGCTTCGGCCGGACCGACCGGACGACCTTCCGCCTCGGCCTCGCCGCCTTCGGTGCGATCCTCGCGCAGGCGGTCCTCGGCGGGCTCACGGTCCTCTTCCTCCTCCCCCCGGCGGTCTCCTCGGCCCACGCGGGCCTCGCGCAGGTCGTCTTCGCCCTGACCGCGACGATCGCCCTGCGCACCTCGCTCTTCTGGGCCCGCTTCGCCGAGGCGGCGCCGCGCGCGGCCGCCGCTCCCGAGGCGCTCGCGAAGGCCTCGCGCCTCGCCCTCCTCGCGGCCGGGGCGACGTACGTCCAGATCCTCCTCGGCGCGATCGTCCGCCACACGGGCGCGGGCCTCGCGATCCCCGACTGGCCGCTCTCGTTCGGCAAGGTCGCCCCCGCCGGCGCCGAGTGGGCCGGCGACGGCGTCCTCGCACAGTTCGTCCACCGGACGTTCGCGTGGGTCGTCGCCGCGCTCGTCGTCGCGGCCGCGCTCGCGCTCCGCAAGGTCTCCGGCGCTCCCGGCCTCCGCCCGCTCGCGAACGTCTGGCTCGTCCTCCTCGCCGTGCAGGTGGCCCTCGGCGCGTCCTCCGTCTGGACGGCGAAGGCCGTCTGGGCCACCGCGGCGCACCTCGCCGCGGGCGGTCTCCTCTGGATCACGGGCGTCCTCGCCTCGGTCCTCCTCGCGCGCCTCTCGGCGCTCTCGACGGCCCCGGCGCGCGCCGCGGCCGGAGCCGGCGAGACGGCTCCCGCGGCCGCATGAAGACGCACCTCGCCGATCTCCTCGAGCTGACGAAGCCGCGGATCACCGTCTTCGTCGTCCTCACGGCCTTCCTCGGCTTCGCCGCCGGGCACGAGGGCCCGCTCGCGACGCTCGACGGCGCCCTCCTCCTCCACACGCTCCTCGGCACGGCCCTCGTCGCGTCGGGCACGAGCGCCTTCAACGAGATCGCGGAGGTCGACCTCGACCGCCGCATGGCGCGGACGGCGACGCGGCCGCTCCCGGCCGGCCGCCTCCCCTTCGCCGAGGCGGTCGCCTTCGCGCTCCTCCTCTCGGTCCTCGGCGTCGGCGAGCTCTGGCGCTTCGCGAACGGCCTCACCGCCTTCCTCGCGGCCCTCACGCTGACGAGCTACGTCTTCGTCTACACGCCGATGAAGACCCGCTCGCCCCTCTCGACGATCGTCGGCGCCGTCCCCGGGGCGCTCCCGCCGCTCGGCGGCTACACCGCCGCGGCCGGCGCGCTAGGCGCGCCGGGCCTCGCCCTCTTCGCGATCCTCTTCCTCTGGCAGATGCCCCACTTCTACGCGATCGGCTGGAGGCACCGCGCCGACTACGGCGCTGCGGGCTTCCGGATCCTCTCCACCGTCGACCCGACGGGGCGCAGCTCGGCGCGGCACGCGCTCGCCTTCGGCCTCCTCCTCGTTCCGGTCAGCGTCCTGCCGACGTGGCTCGGCACGGCCGGCCTCGTCTACGGCGCGGGCGCCCTGCTCCTCTCGCTCTGGTTCGCGGGAACGGCGGTCCGCTTCTTCCGCGAGACGACCGACCGCGCCGCGAAGTCGATGTTCCTCGCCTCCATCGCCTGGCTCCCCGCGATCGTCGTCCTCCTCCTCGCCGACCGCGTCACGGGCGGATGAGCGCCGCATCCCTCGTCGAGGCGGAGGGGCTCCGCCGCGACTACGGCGACCGCCTCGCGCTCGACGGCGTCTCCTTCGACGTCGCCGCCGGCGAGCTCTTCGCCCTCCTCGGCCCGAACGGCGGCGGCAAGACCACTCTCTTCAAGCTCCTCTCCACGCTCCTCCCGCCGTCGTCGGGGACCTTCCGCGTCGACGGCCTCTCCCCCGACCGCGACCTGCGCGCGCTCCGCCGCCGCCTCGGCGTCGTCTTCCAGTCGCCGAGCCTCGACCGGAAGCTGACCGTCCTCGAGAACCTCCTCGTCCACGGCGCCGTCCTCGGCCTCTCCGGCGCGCCGCTTCGCTCTCGCGCGGCGGAGCTCCTCGAGCGGATGGCCGTCGCCGACCGCGCGGGCGACCGCGTCGAGACCCTCTCCGGGGGCCTCGCGCGCCGCGTCGAGATCGCCAAGGCGCTCCTCCACGCCCCGAAGGTCCTCCTCCTCGACGAGCCGTCGACCGGCCTCGACCCGCTCGCGCGGCGGAGCCTCCGCGCGCTCCTTTCCGAGCTCGCCCGGGGGGGGACGACTGTCCTCCTCACGACGCACCTCTTCGACGAGGCCGAGGAGGCCGCGCGGATCGGCATCCTCGACCGCGGCCGCCTCGTCGCGCTCGGGTCGCCCTCCGCGCTGAAGAGGGAAGTCGGGGGCGACGTCCTCGTCCTCGCGGCCGGCTCCGAGGAGGAGGCCGCCCGCCTCGCCGCCGACGTCGCCGCCTCTCTCGGCCCGCGCGCCGGCCGCGTCGCCGCCGTCGGCGCGACGGTCCGGATCGAAGATC
>JBDIBE010000317.1:0-4286 GCA_039812785.1 Thermoanaerobaculia bacterium
GTCGTCCCGGGCGGCCTCGTCCGCTGGCCGGGCGAGGGCCTCCTCCGCTGCGGCGACGCCCGCGAGACGTGGGCGCCCGTCGGCGGCGCCTGCCTCTACCCGGTCGACCTCGGGCAGGAGGAGGGGCCGCTCGGGATCTTCCGCGAGAGCCCGGGCGGGACCGAGACGGCGACGCTCCGCGTCCTCCCGCCGCCCTACGCCGAGGAGAGCCTCGAGGTCGACCCGCGGAAGGTGAGGCTCTCGGCGAAGGACCGCGCCCGCGTGAAACGGGAGAGGGCGCAGGTCGCGCCGCTCTTCTCGCTCCGGACGCACCCCGTCTTCGCGCTCCCCTTCGCGCCCCCGCTCGAGGAGGCGCCCGCCGCGCGGAACTTCGGGACCCGACGCACGTTCAACGGCGAGCCGCGGAACGCGCACGGCGGCGCCGACTTCCGCGCCCGTACGGGCACGCCCGTCCACGCCGCCGAGGAGGGGATCGTGGTCCTGGCGGCGCGCCATTTCTTCGCCGGCAAGAGCGTCTACGTCGACCACGGCGGCGGCCTCCTGACGATGTACATGCACCTCTCGCGGATCGACGTGAAGACCGGGCAACGCGTCGCGCGCGGCGACCTCCTCGGCCTCTCCGGCGCGACGGGGCGCGTCACCGGCCCGCACCTCCACTTCGGCGTGAGGTGGCGCGGCGCCCGCGTCGACCCCTCCCTCCTCCTCGCCGACCCGGCGAAGCTCCCCTCCCCCTGAGGTGGGGTCACCCCCCCGAGATGGGGTCAGGTCTCGAACGGTGTATTGTTTTCCAAGCAATACACCGTTCGAGACCTGACCCCTGGAGCCGCCGAGAATCGCGGCATGACGCGCGTCCGCCTCCTCCTCGCCCTCCCGCTCCTCCTCGCCGGGGCCGCGGCGCGCGCGCAGACGCCGACGCGGGTCGAGGTCGCGCCGACCGTCGGGTGGCGAAGCGCGACGACGCTCGACGACTCGGGGAACGGGGCTTCGTACGACGTCGAGGCGTCGACGTCGTGGGGCGCGGTCGCCGACGTTGCGGTCGGGCCGGGGCTCTTCTTCGAGGTCGCCTGGACCCGACAGGAGTCCCGGACGACGTTCGGCGACGCTTTCGGGCCGGGCCTCCACGACGTCACGCTCGACAGCTTCCTCCTCGGCGGGCAGTGGTGCTCGGCGCCGCGAGCGACGGTGCGCCCGTTCCTCTCGGCCCTCGTCGGCGCGACGCGCCTCGACGCACCGGGGAGCGCCGCGACGCGCTTCACGGCGGCGCTCGGCGGCGGCGTGAAGCTGATGGCGAGCGACACCTTCGGCGTGCGGCTCGAGGCGCGGGGGATCGCCGTCTTCTCCGGCGGCTCGGGGTCGGGCCTCTGCGGCCCCTCGGGCTGCACGATCGGCCTCTCCGGCTGGGGCTCGCTCCAGGCCGACCTCTCGGGCGGGATCCTCCTCGCGTTCTGAGACGGCCACCCCTTGGGGCGGGGCGACGCCGCCCGTAGACTCCGTCGGTTTCATGAGCAGGACGACACGGGGAGCCCTCGCCCTCGGCTTCGCCGCGCTCCTCACCGGGTGCGGATGGGTCGAGAAACAGAAGGCTTCGGCCGCGCGCCGCGCCGCCGAGGACGCGGCGATCGCGACGTTGAAGTCGGGCGACGTCGCGAAGGCGAGGGAGCTCCTCGCGCGCGACCCCTCGCTCGCTCGGGCCGTGGAGCGCTGGCGCCCGAGCAAAGGACGGGCGCGCGAGGTCGGCACGATGCTGACGGCCGCGGTCTCCTCCGGTAAGGCCGAGCTCGTCGACCTCCTCCTCGACGCCGGGCTCGACCCCAACGAGGCCGCAGCCGACAGCCGGACCCGCCCGCTCCACGTCGTCGCGAGCCTCGCGGCGGCCGACGGGAGCGAGGTCGCCATCGCGGAGCGGCTCCTCGCCCGCGGGGCGCGCCTCGACCCGCTCGACGACGGGGGCCGGACGGCCGTCCACGTCCTCCTGAACCGGGGCGGCGACGAGGCGCCGCGCCTCCCGCTCCTCCGGCTCTTCCTCGCGCGACCCGGCGCGACGGAGTTCCGCGACGCGGACGGGCGGACGCCGCTCCACTTCGTGGCGTACTTCCGGCAGCCGCTCCTCCTCGAGGCGCTCCTCCTCGCGGGCGCCGACCCGAACGCGAAGGTGACGACGATGCCGCGTCTCGACGGCGCCGAGCCGATCGACGGCGACACGCCCCTCCACGCCGCCGTGCGCGGCGCGGAGGGCTCGGGGCGGACGGAGGGCGTCTTCGAGCTCTGCGTCTCCGGGGCCGACCCCTCCGTGACGAACGCCGCCGGCCAGACGCCCGAGGCGCTCGCCCGCGAGCTCGCCTCCGGGCGGCGGAAGAGCTCTCCCGCCCTCGCGCGGGCCGACGAGAGCCTCGCGGCCGCCGTCTCCCCCTCGGGCCCCTGCCTCGCATGGCTCGCCCGCTTCCGCGCGGAAGGCCGGCCCACCTCCTTCGCGCCCGTCCGCCTCGCCCAGCGCGAGTACAACTGCGGGGCCGGCGACTACCTCGACTGCCAGGAGCTCGCCGATGCCTACGCGAAGGGCGAAGGCGTCGGGGAAGACCTCCCGAAGGCCCTCGCGCTCTTCGTACGCGCCTGCGACGCGGGCGGGCGCTGGGCCTGCTCGATGGCGGGCTCCTTCCACCTCTCGGGACGCGGCGTGTCCGCGGACGCCGCGGAGGCCGCGCGATGGTTCGCCCGCGCCTGCGACGCGGGGCACGGCTGGAGCTGCAACCGGCTCGGGGAGATGGCACGTGACGGCGAGGGGGTCCCGAAGGACGCGGGACGCGCCCTCGCCCTCTTCGAGAAGGCCTGCCAGGAGAAGGAGGACGCGGGCTGCGCGAACGGCCGCGCCCTGAAAGCCGCGACACGCTGAGACCGGCCTCCTTTACTTCGGCCCCCGCTCCATGAGACCCTTCGCCCCTTTGCGCGGCCCTCGGCCCGCCGGAAAGCGAACACGGAATGCCCTTCTCGTCCTTCGGCCTCCACCCCGACCTCCTCCGCGGCGTCAAGGAGCTGGGCTTCACCCGGCCCACCCCGATCCAGAACGACGCCATCCCTCCGGCCCTCGCCGGCAAGGACCTCCTCGCCTGCGCGATGACGGGGAGCGGAAAGACGGCGGCCTTCGTCCTCCCGATCCTCCACCGCGTCATGGGGAAGCCGCGCGGCGTCACGCGCGCCCTCGTCATCACCCCGACCCGCGAGCTCGCGGCCCAGATCGACGAGCACACGCGCGAGCTCGCCGTCCACACCCCGCTCACGAGCGCCGCGGTCTTCGGCGGCGTCGGCATGGGCCCGCAGGAGCACGCCTTCCGCGCGGGCGTCGACCTGATGGTCGCCACCCCCGGGCGCCTCCTCGACCACTTCCGCTTCGGCTACGCGAAGCTCGAGCACCTCGAGGTCCTCGTCCTCGACGAGGCCGACCGGATGCTCGACATGGGCTTCCTCCCCGACATCAAGCGGGTCCTCCGGCACCTCCCGCCGAAGCGGCAGACGATGCTCTTCTCCGCGACGATGCCCGGCCCCATCGCCGAGCTCTCGCGGGAGATCCTGCGCGCCCCCGCCCTCATCAACCTCGAGCGGAAGGCGGCCCCGGCGGTCGGCATCACGCAGGCCGTCTACCCCGTCCCGCAGGAGCTGAAGTCGCAGCTCCTCCTCGAGCTCCTCTCGCGGGGCGAGATCAAGAGCGTCATCGCCTTCACCCGGACGAAGCACCGGGCGAACCGCCTCGCCGACTTCCTCAAGAAGCACGGCGTCGCCTGCGAGCGGATCCACGGGAACCGCTCCCAGGCCCAGCGCACGGACGCCCTCGCCGGCTTCAAGAGCGGCAAGTACCGCGTCCTCGTCGCGACGGACATCGCCGCCCGCGGCATCGACGTCGAGGACCTCTCGCACGTCGTCAACTTCGACGTCCCGCACGTCCCGGAGGACTACATCCACCGGGTCGGCCGCACGGCGCGCGCCGAGGCGACGGGCGACGCCTTCACCTTCGTCGCGCAGGACGAGGAGGGGGACCTCTCCGCCATCGAGCGCGCCGTCGGCAAGCGCCTCCCGCGCGTCACGCTCCCCGGCTTCGACTACACGAAGCGGGCCACCGAGAGGCTCGAGATCCCGATCGCCGAGCGGATCGCCGAGATCCGCGCCCGCAAGGCCCAGGAGCGGGCCCGGGCGAAGGAGAAGGCCGAGCGCCGCGCCCAGAGCGAGGCCGAGATGAAGGCGCGCGCCGAGGAGAAGGCCAGGAGGCAGGCCGAGGCCGACGCGGCCCGCGCCGC
>JBDIBE010000318.1:0-4274 GCA_039812785.1 Thermoanaerobaculia bacterium
CCGCGCCTGGCCGCGGCGAGCCCCGGCGCATCGGCGAGTGGGACATCGTCCGGCGCCTTGCGACGGGCGGCATGGGCGCCGTCTACCTCGCGCGGCGCGCGGGCGAGCCGTCCGCTCCCCCCGTCGCGGTGAAGGTCATCAAGCGGGGCATGGACACCGACGACGTCGTCGAGCGCTTCCGGCACGAGCGCGAGATCCTCGCCGGCCTCGACCACCCGAACATCGCGCGCCTCGTCGGCGGAGGGACGACGGGCGACGGGCTCCCCTACTTCGTCATGGAGTACATCGAGGGGGAGCCGATCCACGAGTGGTGCGCGCGGCGCTCGCTCGATCTCGACGCCCGCCTCGACCTCTTCCTGAAGGTCTGCGAGGCGGTCTCCTACGCACACCGGAACCTCGTCGTCCACCGCGACGTCAAGCCGGGGAACATCCTCGTCACCCGGGAGGGCGAGCCCAAGCTCCTCGACTTCGGCCTCGCCAAGCTGCTCCACCCCGCCCCCTCCCCCGATCCCGCGAGCGGCACGGCGACGGCGCTCCGGATGCTGACGCCCGACTACGCGAGCCCGGAGCAGGTCCGCGGCGGCAGGATCACGACGGCGACCGACGTCTACTCGCTCGGCGTCGTCCTCTACGAGCTCGTCGCCGGGCAGCGTCCCTACCGGATCGCGCACGGGACGCCCGAGGAGATCGCGCGGATCGTCTGCGAGGAGGAGCCGGCGCGGCCGCCTGCGGAGGCGCGCGTGCCGGCCGACCTCCTGAACGTCCTCTTCATGGCGCTCCGCAAGGAGCCTCCCCGCCGCTACGGCTCCGTCGACGAGCTCGCCGCCGACCTCCGGCGCTTCCGCGAGGGCCGCCCCGTGAAGGCCCGCAAGGACACGTTCGCCTACCGGGCCGGGAAGTTCCTCCGGCGCAACCGCGCCCGCGCCGCCGCGGCGGGGCTCGTCCTCCTCGCCGTCCTCGGCGGCCTCGCGACGACGGCGTGGCAGGCGCGCCGGGCCGAGGCGGAGAGGGCCCGCGCCGTGAGGCGCTACGGCGAGCTCCGGAAGCTCGCGGGGAGCCTCCTCTTCGAGCTCGACGAGGCGATCGCCGACCTCCCCGGCTCGACGCCCGCGCGCGAGATCCTCGTGAAGCGCTCCCTCGAGTACCTCTCGACCCTCGAGCGGGAGAGCGAGGACGACCTCTCCCTCCAGCGTGAGCTCGCCGTCGCGCTGATGCGGGTCGGCGAGGTGCAGGCGCGCGGGTTCGAGCTGCAGCTCGGCGAGGTCTCCGGCGCCCTCGACAGCTTTCACCGGGCGATGCTCATCCGCCAGAAGCTCGTCGACGCCGATCCCGGGAGCCTCCCCGACCAGGACGACCTCGCCGAGAGCCTCCTCCGGATCGCACGGGTCCTGGGGCAGATGGGCGAGGCGGCGGACCACGCCGCCTACGCGCGCCAGGCCGCGACGATCCGCGAGGTCCTCGTCGCGCGCGCCCCGGCGAGCCGTCCGTTCCGCTCGGGCCTCGCCGCCGCCTACGAGACCCTCGGGCACGCCCTCATGGCCGAGGACGACCTGCCGGGAATGCTCGAAGCGTTCCGCAAGCTCCTCGCGCTCCGGCAGGGGCTCGACGCGGACGACCCCGGGTCCGTCCGGTCGCGGATCGACCTCGCCGAGGCGCACTGGGACGTCGGGCTCGCGGAGGCCCTCTCGGGAGGCCGCCCCGCGGCGCTCGCGAGCTGGAGGAGGGCCGAGACGCTCCTCGACGAGCTCGGGCGGCGCTCGCCGGGGAGCGAGAGGGTCCGCTCGGCGCAGCTCCGGACGTTCACCCAGATCGGCGGCAGCCTCGACCTCGCGGGCGACCGTCGCGAGGCGCTCGCCTACCTGCGGCGCGCCGTCGTCCTCGGCGAGGCGCTCCAGGCGACGGACCGGGGGAACGCCGAGGTGCGGCACCGGCTCGCCGAGGCCTACCGCGACCTCGGGGCCACGCTCCACGCGGCCGGCGCGGCCGAGGACGCCCGGGTCGTCCTCGAGAAGGCGCGCGCCCTCCTCGAGCGCTGGTGGCGGGAGAACCCGTGGAACGCCCAGATCGCCGTCACGCTCGCCGGCGTCTACGAGCAGCTCGGCGTCGTCCACGAGCCCTCGTCGGGGCCCGGCGACCACCCGCCGCTTCCGAACGCGGGCTGGAGGGACGCTCGGGCCTACTACCAGAGGTCGCTCGACGTCTGGCACGATCTCGAGGCGCGGAGCCGGCTCGCCCGGTTCTACCGCTCCCGGACCGAGCGCGTGGCCGAGGCCCTCCTCCGCTGCGACGCCGAGCTGACCCGGCGGCGGTGACCCGGACGGACGGCGATTCCCGCGTAAGAGGACGGAGGGCATCCGGAGTGGACCATGCGCGCCGGCAGGTCGTTCAGGGGGGGCTTGCGATCCTCGCGGCCCTCGCCGTCGTCGCGGCGGCGAGCCGCGAGTTCGGGTCGATGGGGAGCCCAGGCGAGCTCCGGGCGGGGCCCGGCGTCACCCGCACGGCGCAGCTCTCCGACTGGCTCCCGGCGCTCCGCGGCACGCCGGGCGACACGCCCGTCTTCGTCCTCGAGGCGCCCGCCGCGCCCGGGGCCCCGCGCGGAGGAACGGCCCTCGTCCTCGGAGGGACGCACGGCGACGAGCCGGCGGGCTCGCTCGCCGCGGTCCTCCTCGTGGAGAACGCACGGGTGACGACCGGCCGCCTCCTCGTCCTGCCGCGCGCGAACGCCTCGGGCTTCACGCACAACTTCCCGCAGGAGGCGCACCCGCAGCGCTACGAGATCCGGACCCCGCGCGGCGTCCGGACGTTCACGCTCGGCGCTCGGGCGACGAACCCCGTCCACCAGTGGCCCGACCCGCAGGTCTACACGCACCCCGCCTCGGGGCAGGCCCTCTCCGGCGTCGAGACCCGGAACCTCAACCGCGCCTACCCGGGCCGCGCCGACGGGACGCTCACCGAGCGGATCGCGTTCGCGATCATGACGCTCATCGAGAAGGAGGGCGTCGACCTCGGCCTCGACCTCCACGAAGCCGCGCCCGAGTACCCGGTCGTCAACACGATCGTGGCGCACCCGAACGCGGCCGACCTCGCGGCGCTCGTCAACCTCGAGCTGAGCGCGCAGGGGGTCGCGATCGGCCTCGAGCCCTCCCCCGAGACGCTGCACGGCCTCTCCCACCGCGAGTGGGGCGACCGGACCGGCGCGCGCGCGGCGCTCATGGAGACCGTCAACCCCGTGCAGGGCCGGCTCCGGGGCAGGACCGACGCCGCGCTCGTCGTCTCGGGAAGGGACCGCTACTTCGAGGCCGCAGCCCGGCGGGGCCGCCTCAGCGTCCCGTTCGACGAGAACGGCTGGCCGCTCGACGTCCGCGTCGCGCGGCACGTCGCCGGCGTCGCCCAGTTCCTCGCCGGCCTCGGGCTCGTCGCGGACGGGAAGGAGATCGTCGTGGAAGGGATCCCGTCCTACGAGGACGTCGTGTCGCAGGGCGTGGGGGCCTTCCTCCGGTGAGGGGGCGGCTCCTCTCCCTCGCGCTCCTCGCCGCGGCCCTCGGCGGCGCCGCGCCGCTCGCGGCCGCCCCTCCGCGCTTCGAGAGGCCCGGACTCCTCTCCTCGATCGGGCAGAGCTCCGACATCGCCGTCGTGAAGGTCCTCCTCAACACGCGCCTCCAGCTCGGCCTCGAAGTGAAGCCGCTCGCGCAGGCGCCGGACCTCGCGGGGAGGAAGACGCTCGTCGTCGTCGTCGGCGCGAGCTCGAAGGGGCTCGGGGCGGTCGGCCTCGACGTCTCCCGCGAGGCCGGCCGCGCCCGGGCGCTCCTCTCGGCGGCGCGCGAGCGGAAGATCGGCGTCATCGCCCTCCACACGGGCGGGCCGTCCCGCCGCGGGACGACGACCGACGGGCTGATCCGCGCCGTCGTGCCGCTCGCCGACCAGGTCGTCGTCGTCTCCTCGGGGAACCGCGACCGGATCTTCCAGGCGGCTTCGGAAGGGCGCGTGCCGGTCGTCGAGGTCGATTCGCTCTCGGCGGTCGGCGACGCCGTGCAGGCGCTCTTCGGAGGGGCCCGTGGGCGCTGAGGTCGCGGGCCCCCTCGCCTCCCTCCCCCCGGGCTGGGCCGAGCCCGTGACGCTCCTCGTCATGCTCGCGTGCTTCGCCGCGCTCGCGACGGCCGCGCGCTGGCCGATCGGCGTCGCGCTCGCCGCCTCCGCCTGGGCGGGCGCGGCCGTCAACGGCCACCTCCTCCCGCTCCGCCACCTCGTCGAGGGGGCGATGTCGTACCTCGACC
>JBDIBE010000319.1:0-4273 GCA_039812785.1 Thermoanaerobaculia bacterium
CGAAGGCCGGGCGCTGGGCCGACGCGGCCTCCCTCTACGAGGAGCTCGCCGCGGCGGACCCGTCCTTCGTTCCGAAGGCGGAGGAGGCGCGGCTCGAGTTCCGCGTGCAGAACCTCCCCGAGGCCGCGCGCCACGCCGCCGAGTCGGCGCGCCTGACACGCGCGCAGCTCGCCTCGCTCCTCTGGTGGGCGGTGCCCGAGTTCCGGGAGGCGCTCGTCCCTCCCGGCGTCGAGATCGCGGTCGACGTCGTCGACCGGCCGGACCGGGCGGCCCTCGTCCGCGCGATCGGGCTCGGCTTCCTGCCGGTCTCGTCCGAGACCCACCGCGTCGGCGCCGACGTCGCGGTCGCGCGCGCCGAGATGGGCCCCGTTCTCCGTCGCGTGGCGATCCTCGCGGGGAGGGGCCGGACGCCGCGGGGCTGCCTCGCCCCCGAGGCCGTGCCGCCCGCGGCGCTCGCGGAATGCGGGATACTTCAGGACACGCCGTCCCGACAGGTCAGCGGAAGAGAGGCCCTGAAGGCCCTCGAGAAAGCCGCCCGGCTGGGACGGGAGGGAGGAACGCGATGACCATCCCCGACCTCTTCTCGAAGGTGCCCCTGTTCGAGGGGCTCCCTCCGGCCGACCGGGCGGCGATCTCGAGGGTCGCGGCGTACCGGACCTACCGCCGGGGCGAGAGGATCGTCACCCAGGGCCAGCCCGGCGACTCCTTCTTCGTCATCCTCAGGGGGCGCCTCTCCGTCTCCATCCTCTCGCCCGAGGGGCGCGAGATCGTCCTCTCGACCCTCGCGGCCGGCGAGCACTTCGGCGAGATGGCGCTCCTCGACGAGGCGCCGCGCTCGGCCACGGTCACGGCGGTAGAGAAGTCCGAGCTCGCCGTCCTGACGAGGGACGCCTTCTTCGACCTCCTGAAGGGGAACTTCGTCCTCTTCCGCGGCCTCCTCGCCTCCTATTCGCGACGCCTGCGCCACGCGAACGCCACGATCGAGGGGCTCGCCTCGCTCGACGTGAAGGGGCGCCTCGCGCGCTACTTCCGCGACCTCGCCGAGGAGCGCGGGCGCCGCGCCGGGGGAGGCTGGATCGTCGTCGTGCGCCCCTCCCAGCGCGAGATCGCCGACACGATCGGGTCGAGCCGCGAGACCGTCTCGAGGACGATGTCCCAGCTCGCCCGCGAGAACCTGATCGTGCCGAAGGGGAAGGCGATCTACGTGAAGTTCGAGGGAGAGGCCCGGGCGAGCTGAGGCGCGATGGAGCTCCGCCCGTGGACCCTCCCGAACCTGCTCACCTTCGCGCGCCTCGTGGCGCTGCCCTTCCTGATCAACGCGATCATCGAGGGCGACCACATGCAGGCGTTCCTCATCTTCTTCGCGATGGCGGTGAGCGACTTCGTGGACGGGTTCCTCGCGCGGCACTTCGGCATGGCCTCGCCGCTCGGGGCGCTCCTCGACCCGATCGCGGACAAGCTCTTCCTCGTCTCGGCCTTCATCGTCTACGCGCTGAAGTCGACGCCGACGAACATCCACATCCCGTTCTGGCTCGTCATCCTGACGGTCGCGCGGGACGTCCTCATCGTCGCCATCGCGCTCGTCATGGCGCTCTCGCTCGGGATCAAGTCGTTCCCTCCGAGCTTCCTCGGCAAGGCGAACACCTTCGCCGAGATCTCGACCGTCGTCGCGATCCTGATGAACAACATCGGGAGGATGCCGGCCTGGGTCGCCGACGCCTGCTTCACGGCGACCCTCCTCCTGACGCTCGCCTCGGGGATCCATTACATCTTCCTCGCCTCGACGGCGATCGCGAGGGCGACGAACGCCGCCCCGCCGGGCGACGCGAACGGGGGAGCGCCCCCCGCCGCGCCCGCGGCCTGAGGCCCCGCCTCGCTTGACGCACGGGCGCGGAAAAGGGTAAAAAGCGCGTCCCACGCCTCGAGCGGGCGTAGCTCAGTTGGTAGAGCGCCAGCTTCCCAAGCTGGATGTCGCGAGTTCAACCCTCGTCGCCCGCTCCATTGATTCCACTTCGCCGGGCGCTCCTTCTCCGAACCGGGCCTTCAGGCCTGCGCTGCCGGCTGGTTTGCGAGAGAGAGACGCCGGACCTAAACTTCCGAGCAGACCGTTCAATCGGCACGAGGGGGAGGAGATGCACGTGAGGCGACCGGTTCCGCTCGGCTTCGTGGCGGCTGCGTTCCTTGGGCTGTCTCCGGGCCTCCTGGCTGCGGGAGCCCGACCGTTCTTCGGCGAGGCGGGCCCTGCCGCGGAGCGCTCCGCCTCCGTGCTGGCCGCGCCCGCCGGTGCGCCCTGTGCGGGCCTCTCGAACACGACGAACGACCCCGACGTCGCGAATCGCGCCGGAAGCGCCGGCATCTTCATCCAGCGCTTCGTGCCCCCGACGACGCCTTTCCTGCCGACGGCCGTCTGTGTCGCGACGTTCAGCGGCATCGCGACTCCCGAGCCCTACGACGTCGTCGTCTTCTCCGACGCCGGCGGCGCGCCCGGCACGCTGCTTGCCGCGGTCCCGGCCGTGCCCGCGGCGCCGGGCGCGTTCCCGGGGCAGTGGGCACGCACGCCGCTGGACGGCGTCTCCGCGGTCTATGGGCCGATCTGGGCAGGCGTGAGGATCACGACGGGCTTCGACATGAACCTGGACTTCGAAGCGGTCGCCGCGCCGGTGGCGCAGGCCATCTCGATGGACGGCGGCCAGACGTGGACTCCGGCCGACGGGGCGACGGCTGCGAGCGTCGTCCTCGCGGGCGGCGCGGCGGGGGCGGCCGTCCCGGTCCTCCCGGGCCCGGGGCTCGTCGTGCTCCTTCTCGCCCTCGCAGCGACCGGGTTCCACGTGATTCGGCAGGGGTGAGGCGGGGGTGCGAGCGCGGGCGCCGCGCCGCGCGTCGGGGTGAGCCACAGCTCAGTCCAAGGCACTGTCCGGTCGGGCGTTAGCCCGCCGCAACGCACCATTCCTTAGACCTTTTCTCGATTTGTGTCCGGGCCGCGAGGCGGTTACAGTTCCGCGGTTTCGCCGTGCTCCCCAACCTCCCTCACAGCAGCCCAGCAGCTCCAGAGGATCCGACGAGGATCCTCTTTCCATTTGCGGCGGTTCCAACCGGGGAGCCCGGACCGCCGACGGAGAGAGAGACCCCATGAAGACCAGCGGCCTCGATCCTGAATCCCTCGAGATGACGCTCCAGAGCCTGCGCGACTTCGCGGAGCAGAAGCTCCCCGTCGCCCGGCTCCTCCAGCTCGACCACGACGACGAGTTCCCCGAGGACGCCGTCCGCGAGCTCTGCAACCCGGCGACTCTCGGCATCCAGCTCGTGTTCATCCCGGAGGCCTACGGCGGGTTCGGCGGGAGCGCGTGGGACGTCTACAAGACCTGCGCACTCGTCGCCGCGATCGACCTCGGCGTCGCGACGGGCGTCCTCGCGACCTTCCTCGGCTCCGACCCGATCTCCTTCGGCGGCACCGAGGAGCAGAAGAAGCACTGGCTCGGCCGGATCGCCGAGGAGGGGCTCCTCTTCGCGTACGGCGCCACCGAGCCGGCCGCCGGCTCCGACCTCGGCGCCCTCAAGACGACGGCCACGCCGGTCGTCGAGGACGGCAGGACCGTCGGCTACAGGCTCAACGGCGCCAAGCAGTGGATCAGCAACGGCGGCTACGCCGACGTCTACACGATCCTCGCGAACGCGCCCGCCGGACCGACGTGGTTCATCCTGCCGAAGGGGGCCGAGGGCTTCTCCCACGGCAAGCCCGAGGACAAGCACGGCCTCAGGGCCTCGAACACCGCGGCCCTCTCCCTGTCGGACGTCTACGTCCCCGTCGAGAACCTCGTCGGCGGCGTCGAGGGGCAGGGGCTCGTCCAGGCCCAGCTCGTCTTCGGCTACACGCGCCTCATGGTCGCGGCGTTCGGCCTCGGCGCCGGCTGGGACGCGCTCGAGAGGGCGATCCCGTACTCGAAGGACCGCCTCCAGGGCGGGGCGCCCCTCTCCGAGAAGCAGGGCTACACCCACAAGCTCATCGTTCCCCACGCCGTGAGGCTCGAGGCGGGCCGCGCCTACATCGAGGAGACGGCCGAGCGGCTCGACGCGGGCGAGGAGATGCTCAACACCGAGGGGGCGATCGCGAAGTACCTCGCCACCGAGGCGGGCGTCGCCGCCGCCGACGCGGCGATCCAGGCGCTCGGCGGCTACGGCTACACCCGCGAGTACATGGTCGAGAAGGTCCGCCGCGACGTCCGCATCACGACGATCTACGAGGGGACCTCGGAGATCATGGAGATGACGATCG
>JBDIBE010000320.1:0-4253 GCA_039812785.1 Thermoanaerobaculia bacterium
CCGTCCGACGCGCGGGTCTCTTTCGAGGTCGCGGTCGACGTGTCGCGGCCTCCGATGGAGGCGACGCCCGCCTCCCTCGACCTCTACCGCGCGGCGCGCGCCGCGGCCGCCGCGCTCGGCCTCGGGCTCGCGGCGGCGCGCGGCGGCGGCGCCTCGGACGGGAACCTGACCGCGGCGGAGGGGATCCCGACTCTCGACGGCCTCGGGCCGCGCGGCGGCGGGGCGCACGCGCGGGGCGAGCACGTCGAGATCGACGACATGCCGCGCCGCGCGGCTCTCCTCGCGCTCCTCCTCGAGGAGGCCGCGGCATGAGGGCCCCCCGCGTCCGCGTCCGCGAGCTGAAGGACCCGGCCGAGTTCGCCGAGGCCTCTCAGGTCGCGAAGGCCGCCTGGCGCTTCCCCGACCTGATGGTCCCGCCGCCGCCCGACATGATCACGGCGACCCACGCCGGCGGGATGACGGCCGGCGCCTTCGAGGGGACCCGCCTCCTCGCTTTCGTCCACGCCGTCTCGCGCCGGAACCTCCCCGTGCCGGCGATCCACTCGCACCTCCTCGCCGTGAGGCCCGAGGCCCAGCGCCGGGGCCTCTCCGTGCTCCTGAAGCTCTTCCAGCGCGAGTGGTGCCTCTCGCGCGGGATCGGCCTCGTCACCTGGACGTACGACCCGTTCATGCTCCGCAACGCACGGCTGAACCTCGTCCGCCTCGGAGCCGTCGTCCCGGTCTACCTCCCGAACTTCTACGGCGCGATCGGGGGGATCTACGGCGAGCTTCCGAGCGACCGCTTCGAGGCGCACTGGAGGCTGACGAGCCCGCGCGTCGAACGGGCCGCGCGCGGCGACGCCGAGGGGCTGCTCCCGCAGGAGGCGGCGCGCCTCCCGGTCGCGCGCGCAGCACGAGACGCGGAACGGACGCCGGGGCCTCCTGGCCCCGGCGGGCGGGTGCTGCTTCCGTTCCCGGCGGGGTTCCCGGCCTGCTTCCGCGACGACCTGTCGAAAGGGGCGCGCGTGAGGAGGCGCTTCGGCCGGACGGCGGCGGCGCTCTTCGCCCGAGGATACGAGGCGGTCGCCGTCGTCGAGCTCGAGGAGGGGCCGGCCTACGTCCTCGAGCGAGCCGGGGAGTAGGATTCGCCCCGCAACACCCGCAAGGAGAAGAGAGATGAAGCGCATCGCCGCAACCCTCGCGGTCCTCGCCCTCGCCGCCGCACCCGCTCTCGCCGCCGACAAGACCTACCAGGTCACCGGACCGGTCGTCTCGGTGACCGACACCGTGATCGTCGTCGACAAGGCCGGCGAGAAGTTCGAGATCGCCCGGACGAAGGACACGAAGGTCACGGGCGAGCCGAAGGTCGGGACGAAGGTCACCGTGAAGTACACGATGACCGCGGCCTCGATCGAGGCGAAGGAAGAGAAGGCCCCGGCGAAGAAGAAGTAGGCGCCCGCTACAGCGCCTCCTCGAGCCGGTCGCAGAGCGTCGCGAGGACGGTCAGGCGGGCGGCCTTCTTGTCCGTCGCCGGGACGAGGGTCCACGGCGCGTCGTGGGTCGAGGTGCGCGCGACCATCTCGTCGATCGCGACCTCGTAGGCGTCCCACTTCTCGCGGTTGCGCCAGTCCTCGTCGGTGATCTTGTGCTTCTTCCACTCCACGGTCTCCCGCTCGCGGAAGCGCCGGAGCTGCTCCTCGGGCGAGATGTGGAGCCAGAGCTTGGAGAGGGCGATCCCCGACCCGACGAGCTGGGCCTCGAAGTCGTTGATCTCGAGGAAGGCCCGCTTCCACTCCTCCTCCTTCGCGAACCCCTCGACCCGCTCGACGAGGACGCGGCCGTACCAGGAGCGGTCGTAGATCGTGAAGCTGCCGCCCGGCGGGACGTGCCGCCAGAAGCGCCAGAGGTAGTGGTGCGCGCGCTCCTCGTCGGTCGGCGCCGCGATCGGGATGACGCGGTAGAGCCGCGCGTCGAGCGCCCACGTCACGCGGCGGATGGCGCCTCCCTTGCCCGCGGCGTCGGAGCCCTCGAAGACGGCGACGCTCGAGACGCCCTTCCTCTGCCCCTCCCACGCGAGGACGGAGAGGCGCTCCTGCAGGCGCGGGAGCTCCTTCTTGTACTCCTCGTCGGAGACGGTCCGCTCGAGGTCGATCGTCGAGAGGACTCCGGGCGCCGCGGCGGCGGCCTTCGCCGCCTTCGTCGCCTTCGCGGCCTTCTTCGGGGGCGCGGCGGCGGCCTTCAGCGCGGCCTTCCTCTCCTCGGCTTCCTTCAGGGCGGCGAGGCGCCCCTCGAGCGCCTCGACGAGCGCGCGGCCGGCGGCGAGGTCGCGCCAGCGGTCGTCCGCCGCCTCGACGAGCGTCCACGGCGTCCCGGCCGTGTCGGTCATCCGGATCGCGCGCTCGGCGACCTTCGTGAAGCGGTCGTAGTGGCCGAAGTGCTTCCAGTCGAGGCGCGTCACCTTGAAGCGCGTCTCGGGGTCCTTCTCGAGCTTCCTCAGGCGCTTCTTCTGCGCCTCCTTCGAGAGGTGGAACCAGCACTTCACGAAGAGGGCGCCGTCCTTCGCGAGCGACTCCTCGAAGAAGGCGACGCGCGCGAGGTCGGCCTCGAAGCGGGCGTTCCCCATCTTGCCCGTGGTCCGCTTCAGGATCGGCTCGGTGTACCAGGAGCCGAAGAAGATGCCGATCCGTCCGCGCGCCGGGAGCGTCCGCCAGAAGCGCCACGCGGCGGGGCGGTCGCGCTCCTCGTCGGTCCGCGGGCCGAAGACGTTCGTCTCGACGCCGCGCGGGTCGAGCCACTCGAGGAGCCGGTTGACCGTGTCCCCCTTCCCGGAGCCGTCGGCCCCGGCGATGACGACGATCACGGGGACCTTCGTCGTCCGGAGCGCGAACTGCGCCGCGAGGAGGCGCGCGCGGATCGCGGGGAGCTCCGCCGCGTACTCTTCCTTCGAGAGCTTCCGTCCCAGCTCGGCCGTCTCGAACACGTTCTCCTCCTGGCCCGGCGACGTCCACTGGGAGGGATGCGCGAGCGGAAGAGAGGCGGGGCGGCGCCGCAAAAAGAATGGCGTCGCGCCGGAGAGACCCGGGGGCGTCAGGTCCTGGCGAGCTCCATTTTGAGCTTTTCGGCCTGGAAATGGGCGACGAGCGGATCGATCCGCTCGTCGAGCCTCCCGCCCTGGGCCCTTTCGAGGCGGCGGGCGGCCAGGGGGGCGAGGCTCAGTCGAGGGGGAAGCGGGACCGCCAGTCCTCCGTCTCGGAGACCGCGGGCTGCTCCTCGCGAAGAAGGATGTGGTTCTCGAGGACGAGCGCGTCCATCGCCGTCCGCGTGAAGCAGCGCCACGCGTCCTCGGGAGACATGACGATCGGCTCGCCGCGCACGTTGAACGACGTGTTGACGACGACCGGGCAGCCCGTCCTCTCCTTGAACGCCGAAAGGATCGCGTGGTAGAGAGGGTTCGTCTCCCGGCGGACCGTCTGGAGGCGCGCCGAGTAGTCGACGTGCGTGACGGCCGGGATCGTCGAGCGCGGGACGTTCAGCTTCTCGATCCCCCAGAGCGCCCGCTCGGCGGCGGTCATCTCCCTCCGCAGTCCGGTCCGGACGTCGGCCGTCAGGAGCATGTACGGGGAGTCGCCGTCGTACTCGAACCACGAGGCGACCTCCTCGCGGAGGACGGACGGGGCGAACGGACGGAACGACTCGCGGAACTTGATCTTCAGGTTCATCACCGACTGCATCGACGGCGAACGCGCGTCGCCGAGGATGCTTCGGCCCCCCAGGGCCCGGGGTCCGAACTCCATGCGCCCCTGGAGAAGGCCGACGACCTTCCCGTCCGCCAGGAGAGACGCGACGGCGGCCGGCAGCTCCGGGACGGGGACCGTCCGGAACGGAAGCCCGCGCTCCCGCAGCCAGGAGGCGATCTCGTCCGCCGCGTAGGACGGGCCGAGAAACGCCCCGCTCATCCCGTCGGCGTAGGGCGGAAGACCGTCCCGCCCGGCCGCGGGCGCCCACGCTCCGAGCGCCTCCGGGCTCTCCCGGGGCCCGCCCATGCGGCGGTGCCAGACGGCCAGGGCCGCCCCGACGGCCCCGCCGGCGTCGCCGGCCGCAGGCTGGATCCAGAGGTCGTCGAAGAGCCGCTCGCGAAGGAGGGCCCCGTTGGCGACGCAGTTCAGGGCGACGCCGCCGGCGAGGCAGAGCTTCCGCGAGCCCGTGAGCCCCCTGGCGTGGCGCGCCATCTTCAGGACGATCTCCTCGGTCACGGCCTGGATCGACGCGGCGAG
>JBDIBE010000321.1:0-4186 GCA_039812785.1 Thermoanaerobaculia bacterium
TGACGTCGGCCGTCCGCTCCGGCCCTTCGGCGCGCCGCGTGGCGGAGTGGGCCGGCCGGGCGCTCGCCGCCGCCGACCCCCGCACGAAGGCGACGGTCTCCGTCCTCCTCTGCGGCGACGCGCGGATGCGGCGCCTGAACCGCGACTTCCGGAAGATCGACCGCCCGACGGACGTCCTCTCGTTCCCCACCGGCGAGCCGGGCTTCCTCGGCGACGTCGCGATCGACGTCCCCTACGCCGCCCGCCAGGCGCGGAAGAGGGGCCACGCGCTCGACCGGGAGGTGCAGCTCCTCCTCGCGCACGGCGTCCTCCACCTCATGGGCCACGACCACGAGACGGACGACGGCGAGATGTTCCGCCTCCAGCGGAAGGTCGTGAGGAAGGCCTTCGGGCCGGGCCCCGACGGCGTGCCCGAGGGGGAGCCGTGACCGGCTTCACGATCGGCTCCGGCCTCGCCTTCCTCCTCTCGGCCGCCTTCGTCTGCCTCTACGCGATCCTCTCCGCCTTCGCGCAGGCGCTCGAGAGCCTCTCCTCGATCAAGCGGAAGTCGCTCCTCGAGGGGCAGGAGAGGCGCTTCGGCAAGCTCCTCGCCCCGGGGAACGTCCAGGTCTCGCGCGTCGCCGTGCGGCTCACGGCGCAGGGCGCCGTCCTCGCGGGCCTCCTCTCGCTCGGCACGGGCCTCTCGGGCCTCTCCGTCCCCGAGCCCTTCCTCGTCTCGGCGGTCTCGATCCTCCTCGGCTGGATCGTCGTCGAGACGGTCGTCATCCGGACGGTCGCGCGCCGCGGCGCCGAGGACCTCCTCCTCGACTTCTCCTGGCTCATCCCCGTCGTCCTCCTCTTCGCGGCGCCGCTCTACCCCTTCCTCTCGCGCCTCGTCACCCCCGTCGACGACGGCGAGGACGACGAGCCCGTCTCGGCCGCCGAGAAGGAGGCCGAGAAGGACGCCGACGTGCGGGCGCTCCTCGACGTCGCGCGCGAGGAGGGGATCCTCGAGAAGCACGAGGAGGAGCTCGTCTCCCGCGCCGTCGACTTCGGCGACCGGACCGTGCGCGAGGTGATGACGCCGCGCCCCGACATGGTCGTCGCCGAGGCGGACACCCCGTTCGCCGAGGTCGCGGAGCTCTTCGAGACGACGAAGCACACGCGGATCCCCCTCGTCGAGGGGGGCGTGGAGAAGCCGATCGGCGTCGTCCACGTGAAGGACGTCTTCTCGGCGCTCCGCGCGCCGAGCCCGCCCGGGAACGCCCGGCCGCTCGCGCGGCCCGTCCTCTTCGCCCCCGAGACGCAGACGATCACGACCCTCCTCCAGGACTTCCGGAGGAGGCGCCAGCACCTCGCCATCGTCGTCGACGAGTGGGGCGCCGTCGTCGGGGTCGTGACGCTGGAGGACCTTCTGGAGGAGCTGGTGGGAGAGATCGCTGACGAGCACGAGGACTCCATCGACCCCGTCATCCCGCTCTCGGGCGGCGCGTTCACGGTCGCCGGCCGCGTGAGGGTCTCCGAGATCGCGCAGATGTTCGACGCGGACCTGCCGCCGGGCGAGTACGACACCGTCGCCGGCTTCCTCTCGGCGCGCCTCGGGCACATCCCGAGGCCGGGCGAGGAGGTCGAGGAGGGGGGGCTCGTCTTCGTCGTCGAGGACGCCGACCGGAAGCGCGTCCACCGCGTGAAGGTGCTGCGCGCCGCGGGGGTCGCGTGAGGCGCCGCTCCGGGACCGTCGCCGTCGCGGGGCGGCCGAACGCGGGGAAGTCGACGCTCGTCAACGCCCTCGTCGGGACGAAGGTCGCCATCGTCTCCGACAAGCCGCAGACGACGCGCCGCCGCGTCCTCGGCATGCTCGACCGGCCCGACGGGCAGATCGTCTTCGTCGACACGCCGGGCCTCCACAAGCCGCTCCACCGCCTGAACCGCGTCATGCTCGACGAGGCGATGGAGGCGATCCTCGACGTCGACGTCGTCCTCCTCGTGATCGACGCCGCCGAGCACGAGGGGGCGGGCGACCGCCACGCCCTCGAGCTCGTCGCGAAGGCGAAGCCGCCGCGGATCGCCGTCCTCAACAAGGTCGACCTCGTCGCCAAGCCGAAGCTCCTGCCGAGGATGGCGGCGCTCGCGGCGACGGGGCTCTTCGACGAGATCGTCCCCGTCTCGGCGCTCACGGGCGACGGCCTCGACCGCCTCCCCGACCTCCTCCTCTCGAAGCTCCCCGAGGGGGACGACCTCTACCCGGCGGGGACGCTGACGACCTCCGACGAGAAGACCCGCGTCGCCGAGCTGATCCGCGAGAAGTTCCTCGAGCGGACCCGCGAGGAGATCCCGTACGGGCTCGGCGTCGTCGTCGAGGAGTGGGCCCACGACGAGGCGAAGAACCTGACGCGGGTGAAGGCGATCCTCGTCGTCGACAAGGAGAACCACAAGCGGATCGTCATCGGCCTCGGGGGGCAGCTGATCCGCGACGCGGGGACGGCCGCCCGGCTCGAGATCGAGAAGACGTTCGGCCGGCGCTTCTTCCTCGACCTCCACGTCCTCGCCCGCCCCGGGTGGCGGGAGGACTCGCGCTTCCTCGGAACCTTGTCGAGCTGACGTCCGTACCCTTGACGTGAGCGCCGCCGGGCCCACCTTTCCCGGCAGGAGCGCGACGGGAGGTGAGGATGGAGCCGGAGAGGCGCCGCAGCTCGAGGGTCGTCGTCCAGGACGGCGGCTCGAGCGCCCTACTCCGGGGGTCGGTCCCCGCGGTCGTGAGGGATATCTCTTCCGGCGGCGTGGGCCTTGCGGTCGACGTCCTGCTCGAGCCCGGGATCTACGCGCTGACGGCCCTCTTCCGCGGGCTCTGCGTCGCGACCCCCGTCCGGATCACCCGCTGCCGGCTCCGTGCGCCGGGGGAGGCCGGAGAGGCGCCCGGCGACGGCGGCTGGCTCGCGGGAGGCGAGCTCCTTTGGCGAGACGAGGCCGACGCGGTCGCGCTCCGACGCTGGCTCCTGCGCAGGGACGCCGCCCCGTTCTGAGTTGACGCGGGACGGGAATCGCCCGATCGTTCGAAAAGCGGAGGCATCCGTGGTTTCGGAAAGAAGACGATCCCCGAGGGTCCGGGCTCCGGAAGGGGCCGGCGGCTTCATCCGCTCGACGGTCCAGGTGCACGTCGAGGACATTTCCCGCACCGGCGTGAGGTTCCAGCTCACGGGCCCGGTCCGCCCGAGCTCGACGTACGCCTTCCATGCCGCCCTCGACGGGCTCGACCTCGCCGTACCGATCCGCATCACCCGCTGCAAGGCGGCCGCCGGCACGAAGGGCGGCGGTCTCGTCTACCAGGCGGGAGCCGAGTTCCTCTGGGAGACGCCGGAGGAGGAGGAGCGCCTCGCCCGCTGGCTCGAGCGGCGGGGCCCGGACACGGGGCAGATCCGGGGGGACCTCCAGGGCTGAAGCCCGGTCAGCCCTTACTCTCCCCGTCGAGCTCGTCGAGCGCCCGCCGGAGGAACCCCGACAGCCTCCGGGCCTGCCCGCCCGCCTCCTCCAGCCGCTCCTCGACGAGGCGCTTCACGTCCGCCGTCTCGCGCCTTACCTCCTCGAGCCGCTCGGACGCCTCGAGGCGGCCCACGGCCGACTCCAGGGCCTCGATCCGCCCCTCGAGCGAGGTCTTCAGGGAGTCCATCTTCCCGGAGAGCTGAAGGACGACCTCGCGGACGGCCGCGGTCGCGCGCTCGACGTCGCCCCGGATCTCCTCGCGGTGCCTGCGGGCGGACTCGCGCGCGGCGTCGTCCTGGGCCCGTTCCCTCTCGAAGGCGGCGTCCCTCTGGCGGGCCGCCTCCTCGAGGAGGCCGACGAGCTTCGGCCGGACTTCGGCCGTATGGGCCTCCAGGGCCTCCCGGAGGGCCTCCACGGCCGCGGCCGGGGCGAGACCGGCGAGAGGGCCCCTCACGCTCTCCGGGAGCTCCTCGACCGCCTGGCGCGTTTCCCGGGCCATCTGAGCGAGGCGCTCCGAGTCTTCGGTGCGGGCGCGGGCGAGCTCCTCGAGCCGGGTCGACAGCCCCGCGAACGCCTCGGCCCAGACCGCGGCGGCCGGGGGGGCCGGCGGTGGCTCCGGTGCCGGGATGGGCGGCGGGGACTCGGGAGCGGCCGCGGGGGCGGCCTCGGCGACGGGCTCGGGTGCGGGCTCGGAGGCGGGCTCGGGAGCCGGTTCGGAGTCCGTCGG
>JBDIBE010000322.1:0-4182 GCA_039812785.1 Thermoanaerobaculia bacterium
GAGGACCTCGAGCTGCTGCTGAGCTGACCGCGCGAAGGCCCTCCCGGGTGAGAATCGGGCGTGTCCAGATCAGCGATCGCCGGCGGCTTCCTCGCCGTCGTCCTCGTCGCCCTCGCGTCGCTCCTCCTCGTTCGCCCCCGGGCCTCCGAGCGAGGAGCCGCTCCCGTGGCGACGATCCCATCCTCGACGCCCCCGGCTCCCCCCGAGGTCCACCCGGGCTTCCTCTACGGGCGCGTCACGACGCTCACCGGCGCGACGTACGAAGGGCGGCTTCGCTGGGGCGGCGACCAGGAGGCCTTCTGGGGCGACTACTTCAACGGGCAGAAGAAGGAGAACCCCTGGGCCGCGCTCGTGCCGCCCGGACGGCTCCCGAAGACGCGGGGCACGGTTTCGTTCTTCGGCCTCGAGTTCGCCGAGCCGGAGCGCGAGGCCGACCTGACGCGGCTCTTCATGGCGCGGATGGGCGACATCGCCCGCGTCCAGGCGCAGGGCAAGGACGTGCTCGTCACGCTGAAGAGCGGGACGGTCTTCGCGCTCGACCGCCTCGAGGCGAGCGATTTCGACGACGGCCTGAGGGTGTGGGACGAGAAGAAGGGAGTCGTGGACCTCGACTCCTCTCTCGTCCGCTCTGTCGAGCTCCTCCCGGCGGGCCCGACGAGCGGGGCGCCCGCCCGCCTTCACGGGACGGTGCGGACGAAGGCGGGGGCCTTCACCGGATTTCTCCAGTGGGGGCGCACGAGATGCGTCGGGACGGACGAGCTCGCGGCCTCCGACGGGAAGGGGATCCGGTTCGACGCGATCCGCTCGATCGCGCGCCGCGCCGAGGGCGGCCTCCTCGTGACGCGCGCCGACGGCGGCGAGGTGGAGGTCGCCGGCACGGGCGACCGGGAGCAGGGGACCTACGTCGACGACCCGCGCTACGGGCGGGTGCTCGTCTCGACGGCGGCGTTCGAGCGCCTCGACCTCGGCCCCGCGGACAGCGGCCCCGGCTACGGCGACTTCCCGCCGGGCCGCCCGCTTGCAGGCGCGGTCACGACCCGCGACGGGCGGCGCCTCGAGGGCCGGATCGTCTTCGACCTCGACGAGAGCGAGACGACCGAGACGCTCGACGCGCCGGCGGAGGGCGTGGACTACACGATTCCCTTCGGCCTCGTCGCCTCGATCGAGCCGCAGGCCGGGGCGCCGGGCGGGGCCGGCCCCGTTCAGGTGGCGCTCCGGGGCGGGGAGGAGCTGCGCTTCGAACCGAAGGGGGACCTCGGGAAGAGGAACGCGGGGCTCCTCGTCTTCGCCGCCGGGAGCGACCGACCCGTGTACGTCGCCTGGGGCGAGGTCGCGCGGATCGACTTCGAGGGCTCGGAGGCGCCCTCGCAGCCGGGCGCGAAGCAGTAGCCGGAAGCGGCTCCTCCGCGGCGCAGCCCTGGTGGCAGAATCCCCGCACACGAGGGAGGCCGGCATGGCGGAAGCGAAGACGAAACCGACGGGCGCGAGCGTGAAGGCGTTCCTCGACGCGATCGAGGAGGAGGCCCGGAGGAAGGACGCGAAGGCCCTCGCGGCCCTCATGAAGCGGGTCACCGGGTGCACGCCGAGGATGTGGGGGCCGAGCATCGTCGGCTTCGGCAGCTACCACTACGAGTACGCGAGCGGTCACTCGGGCGACTCCTGCGTCGTCGGCTTCTCCCCGCGGAAGGGGGAGATCAGCCTCTACCTGATGAACGTCGGGGAGGGGGCCGAGAAGCTCTTCGCCGCGCTCGGGAAGCACCGGCGCGGGAAGGCGTGCGTCTACGTGAAGCGCCTCGCCGACGTGAGCCTGCCCGTCCTCGAGCAGCTCGTGGCGCGCTCCTTCGCCGAGACGCGGCGCCTCCACCCGGAATCCGGCCGCGCCTGAGCCGGGGAAGGGGCGGAAACCCGCTCCTCCCGGCCGCGTATCGGGGAGAAGACACCTCGCACGCGCGGAGCCTGCGCAGAGGCGCCCGCCCCGACGCGGACCGACCGGAAGGAGGAATCTCGATGCGCCTTTCCCGGTACGTCTTGCCGTGCGCCCTCGCGGCGTTCTCGGCCACGGCCCTCGCCCAGACGCCCCCGCTCCAGCTCCCCGCCGCCAGCCCGAAGGCCTCGTTCACGCAGAGGGTCGGACTGACGGACATCACCGTCCGCTGGTCGCGCCCCGCCGTGAACGGCCGGAAGGTCTGGGGCGGGCTCGTCCCTTACGGCGAGGTCTGGAGGACGGGCGCCGACGAGAACACGACGCTCACGTTCTCGACGCCCGTCACCGTCGGCGGGAAGGTGCTCCCGGCAGGCGCCTACGGCCTCCACACCATCCCGGGCGAGAAGGAGTGGACGGTCATCCTGAGCACCGAGGCCGGCGCGTGGGGGAGCTACAGCTACGACGCGAAGGAGGACGCCGTCCGCTTCACGGCCGTCCCGAGGGAAGGGCCGCCCGTGGAGCGGCTCCTCTTCACGCTCGACGACCCGACCGAGAGCTCGGTCACGGCGACGCTCGCCTGGGAGAAGCTCCGCCTCTCGTTCCCGATCGAGGTCGACTCGAAGGCGGTCGTCCTCGCGAGCCTGAAGGAGCAGCTCCGGGGCTTGCCGCGCTTCGGCTGGCAGGGGTGGAACGGCGCCGCGGCCTGGTGCGTGAGGAACGACACGGCCCTCGACCAGGCAGCCGAGTGGGCGGACCGGTCGATCCGGATGAACCGGAACTTCACGAACCAGTCGACGAAGGCGGCCCTGCTCGAGAAGAAGGGAGACGCGAAAGGCGCCGCCGAGCTTCGCGAGAAGGCGATCGCGCTCGCCACCGAGCCCGAGCTGAACCTCTACGGCTACCAGCTCCTCGGGCAGAAGAAGGTGGACGACGCGATCCGGATGTTCGAGAAGAACGTGAAGGACCACCCCGCCTCGTGGAACGCGTGGGACTCGCTCGCCGAGGGGTACGCGACGGCCGGGGACAAGAAGAAGGCCGTCGCGAACTACGAGAAGGCGCTCGCGATGACCGAGGACGAGGACCAGAAGAAGCGGATCCGCGGCGAGATCGCGAAGCTGAAGTAGCGGTCGGCACCGCGCCCGAGAGATGGGAAGGGCCCCGGGTGTCCGGGGCCCTTCTCCTGTGGAGCGCGCCCTCGGAGGCGTCAGCGTGCGGGCGGGGGAGGCGGCGGCGGGGGAGGCGTCTGGGCCTTCTTCGCGGGCGGAGCAGGAGGAGGTGGCATCGGCAGCGCGACGCGCGGCGATGCCGCGGAGACGCCCGTCTCCTTCAGCTGCTTCGCCTTCGCGAGGATCTCGTCGGCCTTCGCGGCGTACTTTTTCGCTTCCGCCTCGTCGGCCGCGAGCTCGCCGTCGAGGCGGCAGAGGAGGCTGTCGTAGAGGTAGGCCTCGAAGAAGCCCGGGTCGAGGGCGGTCGCCTTCCGGAAGGAGTCGTGGCCGAGGGCGACCGTCTTCTTCAGCCGGTCGCGGTCCGCCGACGTGATCTTCCCGGCCTTCCTCGCCTCGCCGACGCCGTTGTACGCGTCCTGCCACCGGATGACGCCGAGCGTGTAGTGGGCGTCGCGGTCCTTCGGGTTCGCGGCGACGGCCTTCTCGACGCTCTTCTCGGCCGCGACGAGGTCCCCGGCCTTCAGCGCCTCGAGGCCCTTCGTCAGCTCGTCTCCCGACGCGGGAAGGCCGAGCGCGAGGACCATGGCTGCGACGACGTTCTTCATCTCCGACCTCCATTCCGCCGGCGCGGCCGGCAGGGGCTTCGCCTCGACCACCGCGACCGAGGCGGAGAGCGTCGTGAGGAGGAGCAGCGCCACCCCGGCGGCGATGCCGAGCCGTCTCCTCGCCGGAGACGCGCCGCGCGGGCGGAGGAGGTGGCGGATGCGGTCTTCGAGGATGCCGGCGTCGTCCACGCCGAGCGCGGGAGAGGGCGAGGCCCGCCCGATGCCCGAGGCGACCGCGACGAGCGAGCGGGCGTACCGCCTGGGGCCGAGGAGGAGCCCGGCGGCGAGCTCGTCGCAGGCCATCTCGCGCGTCTCGCCGAGCTTCCGGCGGAGGACGAGCGCGGCCGGGTGCCAGGCGAAGGGAAGGAGCAGCGTCTCGAACGCGAGGTTGAGGGCGTAGTCGCGGCGGCGGACGTGGGCGAGCTCGTGCCCGAGGGCGGCGCGGATCGCGTCGTCCTCGTGGGCGGCGGCGAATCCGGAAGGGAGG
>JBDIBE010000323.1:0-4172 GCA_039812785.1 Thermoanaerobaculia bacterium
CGCCGCGGCCCGCGCGGCCGGGCCCGCCTGGGCCGCGCGGCCGCTCCTCGAGCGCGTCCGGGCGCTGAAGCGCTGGAGGCGGGCCGTCGTCGACGACCCTGAGATCCTGAAGGTCCTCGTCCGCGAGAGCGGCAAGCCGCGCCAGGAGGCGGAGGGGATCGAGCTCCTCTACTTCTGCGAGCTCTGCCGCTTCGTCTGCTCCACGGCGGGAAGGGCGCTCCGGAGCGAGTCCCGCGGGTCCCTCCTCCTCGCTCCGCGAAAGACCGTCGTCCACCGCGTGCCGCTCGGGGTCGTCGGGGTCGTCGGGCCGTGGAACTTCCCGATCCTCAACAACGCGGCGGACGCGCTCGCGCCGCTCGCCGCGGGGAACACCGTCGTCCTGAAGCCGTCGGAGGTGACGCCGCTGACCTCTCTCCGGATGGAGGAGCTCTGGCGGAAGGCGGGGAACCCGCCCGACGTCTTCCGGGTCGTGGCGGGGCGGGGCGACGCGGGAGCGGCGCTCGTCGACCTCGCCGACGGCGTCATGTTCACGGGGGCCGTCGCCACGGGGCGGAAGGTCGCGGCGCGCTGCGGCGAGCGGCTCGTCCCCTGCGTGACGGAGCTGGGCGGGAAGTCGCCCTTCGTCGTCCTCGAAGGGGCCGACCTTCCGCGCGCCGCGGGGTCGGCGGCCTGGTCGTCCTTCTTCCACAGCGGGCAGGCGTGCATCCGGACGGAGCGGATCCTCGTCGAGGAGACCGTCGCGGACGAGTTCGAACGGCTCTTCCTCGCGGAGGTCGCGGCGCTTCGGCAGGAGCCTCCGGACCCGGAGGGGGCGCGCGAGCACGACCTCGGCGCCGTCACCTTCCCCCGGCAGCTCGAGGTCGTCGCGCGGCAGATCGAGGAGGCCGTCGCGAAGGGGGCGCGCGTCGCCCTCGGCGGGAAGCGCCGCACCGACCTCGCCGGGAACTTCTTCGAGCCGACCGTCCTCTCCGGCGCGACGCCGGAGATGGAGGTCTTCCGCGAGGAGACGTTCGGCCCTCTCGTCCCGATCGTGAGGGTGAAGGACGCGGCCGGCGCGCTCCGCCTCGCGAACGACTCCCACCTCGGGCTGAACGCCACGGTCTGGGGCCCGGAGAGGGCCGCCCGCGAACTCGGCCGGCGGATCGAGTCGGGGAACGTCATCGTGAACGGCGCCCTCCTCAACTACACGATGGTCTCGGCCCCGCTCGGCGGCGTGAAGGCGAGCGGCGTCGGGGTGCGGCACGGCGTCGAGGGGATCCGGGCGTGGACGCGGGTGCGCGCGGTGAACGTCGGCCGTCCGCTCCTCGGGCCCCTCGATCGCCTCGTGCAGGCGAAGTTCGCCTTCCCGTACGACCGGACGGTCCTCGGCCTGATCCGGAAGGCGCTCCGGCTCCTCTTCCGCGGGGCCTGAGCCGTTCGCCGGGCACGGGGGCGCCGGCGTCTACAATCCGCCGCCATGAAGGCGATCCTTCGCGCCCTCGCGGCGCTTCTCCTCGCGACGCTCACCGTTCCCGCGGCGGCCCAGCCGAAGAAGCCGGCGCCCACCCCCGCCCCGCCCGCGGCGGGCAGCGCCGTGATCGGCGAGGACCCGAAGCCCCCCGCCGGCGCCGTCCCGGCGACGATCCAGGAGCCGCGGATCCTCGCCGGACAGCAGGCGAGCGACCCCTGGCAGATGGAGCGCCTCGGCGTCGCGGCGGTCCAGAAGAACGAGCTCGGGAAGGCCCGCGAGTTCTTCGAGGAGTCGTGGAAGCTCGGCGAGCTCCCGACGGCCCCGTACAACCTCGCCTGCCTCGACGCGCGGGAGGGGAAGCCCGACGCGGCGTTCCGGCAGCTCGACCGCGCCGTCGCGGCGGGCTTCGACGACGAGGCGACGCTCGGCAAGGACGCCGACCTCGCCCCGCTCCGCGGCCGGCCCGAGTTCGCCCGGATCGTCGAGGGGGTGAAGAAGAACCGCGTCGCGGGCGACGCGGCCGTCCTCAAGGAGGGGATCTTCCTCCCGCCGCCCGGGGCGAAGCCGAAGGCGATCCTCGTCCTTCTCCACGAGGTGAACTCCGACCCGATGACGATCGCAGGGCCGTTCCTGAACGAGGCGCACGCCCGGGGGCTCTACGTGGCCGCCCCGCGCGGCCCCGCGCGGTCGGGGAAGAAGCGCTTCGGCTGGGGCTCGGCCGACCGGGCCCTCGAGGCCTTCAAGAGGGCCGTCGCCGAGGCGCGGAGCCGCGTCGGCGGCGCTCCGCTCCCGGTGCTCGTCGCCGGCGCGGGCCGGGGCGGAAAGCTCGGCCTCGAGGTCGTCGCCCGCTCGCCCGGCCTCGCCGCGGGCGTCGCGTCCGTGGGCGGGAGCTTCGACCCGGCCCAGGGAGGGCCCTCGGCCGTCGCCGGCCTCAAGGGGATCCCCGTCTTCCTCGGCGTCGCCAAGGGCGCCCCGCCGGAGCTCTACCGTTCCCTGCAGCGCGCGCGACAGTCGATGGAGAAGCTCGGCGTCAAGCTGACCTGGGCGGAGTGGCCGGGGACGGGCGAGGGGATGCCGACGAACGCCGCCCAGGCGGCCCAGGAGATCCTCTCCGTCATCGCCCCGCGCTGAGGCGCGCGGGACCTCAGCCCGGGCCGACCGACTCGACGACCTTCAGGAGGTCGCCGTCCGGGTCGAGCGTCAGCCCGGCGCCGCCGGCCCCGCCGGGGCCGGGAAGCGTGAACGTCTCGTCGGCCTTCGTCACCTCGACGAGGGCCGACGAGGAGGCTCCGGTCGGGGAGAAGAGGCGCAGGGCGAGCGGGAAGACGTAGTGCGGCGCGTCGTCCGGCCCCGCCGAGGGGTGCGAGACGGCATGGGCCTGCACCTGCCTCACGCGGACCTCGACGAGGCCGCCGCCGACGTTCCGGTACGTCGCGCGGAGGACGGGGCGGTACGGGGTCTCGACCCACTGGTCGAAGAACTGCTTCAGCCCGCGCCCGGAGAGCTCCTCGAAGAGGGCGCGCAGGTCTCCACGGGTCGCGTTCCCCCTCGCGAACCTCTTCCGGTACTCGCGGAGCGCGGCGAAGAACGCGTCGTCTCCGACGCGCCGCCTCAGCATGTGGAGGACCCATCCCCCCTTGTCGTAGACGGCGCCCGTGTAGCGGAACGGGTCGAGGGGCGGGGCGACGACGCGCGGCCCGAGCTGGCCGGAGTAGAGGCCGTCGTCGTAGTAGCTCGACATCGTCCGTCCCGGCGAGAGGCCCGCGGACCTCTCGTAGTAGAGCACCTCGGAGTACGTCGCGAACCCCTCGTTCAGCCAGACGTCGTCCCAGGTCCGCATCGTCACCTCGTCCCCCCACCACATGTGGGCGAGCTCGTGGACGAGGAGGCTCGTCAGGTCCCGCGAGGCGTTGCCGAGGAGGGAGGCGCCGATCAGCGTGATCGTCGGGTGCTCCATGCCGCCGGAGAAGCTCCCCTCCGCGATCGCGTACTTCGTGTCGAGGTAGGGGTACTCGCCGAAGAGCCCCGCGAGGACCTCGATGTGCCGGACCATCGCGGCGACCCGGGGGCGATTGATCTCGGCGTGCTCGGGGACGACGTAGCCGACGACGGGCATCGACCGCGTCCCGTCGAGCGAGCGGTACTCGGCGCTGATCGCCTCGTAGCGGGCCACGGCGACGGAGACGAGGTACGAGGAGATCGGCTGCGGGAGCCTCCAGGTGAACGTGACGCGACCGTCGTCCGTCGGCGCGGAGGAGCCGAGCCCCGCCGACGCGGCGACGTAGCCCCGGGGGACGGTGACGGCGACCGTCGCGACCGCCTTGTCCGCCGGGTCGTCGACGCACGGCCAGAAGGTCGGCGCGTCGAACGGCTCGGCGAGCGAGGAGAGCGCCGGGCCGCTCGAGGGGGCGCTCCAGTAGGTGAGCGCCCCGCCGGATCGGGGCGCGCCGTCCCACTTCACGACGAGCGTCGTCCGCTCCTCGGCGCCGAGGGGCGGGTCGAGCGGGATCACGAGGAGGCCGTTGCCCGCCGTGAAGGAGGGGAGCGGCGCGCCGTCGCGCTCGACGGAGCGGACGGTCATGGAGTCGTCGAGGTCGAGCCTCACCGCGTCGAGCCCCGCGCGGAGCGAGACGAGGCGGACGGCCGCGCGCCCCTCGAGGAACGCGACGGCCGGGTCGAGCGAGAAGGCGAGGTCGTAGGTGAGGACGTCGTAGCCGCGCGA
>JBDIBE010000324.1:0-4165 GCA_039812785.1 Thermoanaerobaculia bacterium
CCGTCCGTCTCCTGGCCCTGCTCGCCTTGCTGGCCGTCGTCGGACATGGGGATATTCCTCCTCGCGGGAATCGCAGCCTACCCGCCGTACAATGCGCCGGCTACCGTACCAAAGGGAGGGGCGGTGCGCGCGGCCCGCAGAGGCCGCCGCCGGACATCATGCGCGGCATCCTGATCGTGGACGACCACGCTCTCTTCGCGGAGGGCATCGCAGCGGCATTGCGCACGCGCTGGCCGGAGGCGCGGACGTAGAGGAGGAGGCCGAGGAGGACCGGGCTGACGAAGAGCGCCTCCTCCCGGCCGAAGCCGATCGCGACGAGGAGGACGTAGCCGA
The DNA here is from genome assembly GCA_039812785.1 of Thermoanaerobaculia bacterium. Lineage (GTDB taxonomy): Bacteria > Acidobacteriota > Thermoanaerobaculia > UBA5066 > UBA5066 > UBA5066. The sequence continues at coordinate 334 of JBDIBE010000324.1, forward strand.
TCCCGAGCCAGAGGAACTTCTGGAAGAACGTCGCGCGCGGCATGAGCCTTACGCGCGTGAGGCGCCGTCCGCCGCCGTGGTTCTCCGTGACGGTGACGAGGTCCGTCTCGCACCAGCGGTCGCCGTAGAGCCTCACGTCGTGCGACTCCCAGCCCGGGTCGACGTGGACGAACCAGCGGTGGTGCGCCGTCATCTGGAGGAGCGTCTCCAGGAGCTTCTCGCGCGACGTCGCGTCCTCGCTCCAGAGGTCGATCTGCCGCCGGCCGAGGAGCTGCGGGGCCCTCTCGCGCCAGGCGCGGCGGAGGTCGTGGAAGGCCTCCGGGATGACGATCGTCTGGAAGCGGCACTTGTACCGCGCCCAGCCGCGGACGACGGGCTGCGCGACGTGCATCGCGGCGATGAGGAGGCGCGACCACCACCGGCGCCGCTCGGTCGGCGGGCTCGCCTGGCCGGCGACGGCCCACGCGACGCCGAGCGAGACGAGGAGCATGAGCGCCGGGACGACGAGAAGGGGGTTGACGGCGGGGGAGAGAGCCGCCCGGCCGAGGACGCCCGCGCGGACGAGCGCGTTCGTCGTGTGGAAGACGGGGGCGAGGCCGAGGATCCCGAGGGCGAGGACCCACCACTCGAGGCTCAGGACCATGAGAGGCCACCAGACCTGCGGGGCGCTGTAGATCGTCTGGAAGAGCCCGGCGCCGAACACGCCGTAGTGGACGACCGGCTCTCCGACCTTCAGGCCGAGCCCGGCCCGGGTATAGATGCGCCCCATCCAGGAGAGGTCGTCGCGGAAGCCGCGGAACTTCTCGGGGTGCTTCCGCTTCAGGAGCCCCTCCGCCTCGCCGTACCCCTTCTGCTGCTTGAGGTAGGCCTTGAGCGTCGAGCGGCGGTGGTGCCAGACCATGGCGGCCGGGGCGAAGACGATCTGGTCGCCCTCGGCCTGGAGGCGCCAGCAGGCGTCGACGTCGTCGCCCGCGCGGGTGTAGACGGGGTCGAAGCCGCCGATGGCGCGGAGGCGGTCGGCCCAGAAGGCCATGTTGCAGCCGGGGACGTGCTCGGCGAGCGCGTCGTCGAGCAGGACGTGGGCCGGCGCGCCGGGGCTCGCCGAGACGCAGGCCGCGACCGGGCCGTCGTTCGTCGGGAGGAGGTTCGGGCCGCCGACGCCGGAGGCGCCCGTCTCGAGGAGCTTGGCGACGAGGAAGTAGAGCCAGTCGGGGTCGGCGAAGCAGTCGTCGTCGGTGTAGGCGATGACCTCGCCGCGGGCGAGGTCCATCCCGACGTTCCGCGCGACGGAGAGTCCGCGGTTCGGCTGCCGGTGGTAGCGGATGTACGGGTAGCGGGCGGCGATCTCGGGGACGGAGTCCCTCGAGCCGTCGTCGACGAGGACGACCTCGTAGTCGGGGTAGTTCAGCGTCTCGAGCGAGCGGAGGCAGCCGTCGAGCGTCTTGCTCCCGTTGTAGGTGCAGACGACGACGGAGACCTTCGGCGTGCTCGGGAGCGGGGGGAGCGGGCTCTTCGCCCGGTAGACGGCCGCGACGCGGTCGAAGGCCGGCTTCGGCGTCCGGTCGGCGCGGACGAGGCCGAAGGCCCAGTCGGTGATCGGGTGGCCGCCCGTGAACCAGTCGTCGGTGTACGAGAAGCAGCAGGTGCCGGCGAGGCCGTTGCCGAAGACCTCCTCGAGGTGCATCCCGAGGAGCTCGGCCTGCTCGTCCTCGCCGTTGCGGATCGAGTCGATGCCGTACTCGCCGAGGAGGAGCGGCTTCTCGTCGGCGAGGTTCTGGAGGCGCTCCAGGTACGACCGGAACTTCTCCCTCCGGTGGAGGTAGACGTTCATCGTGTAGAAGTCGACCGTCGTCGGGTGGAGGTACTCGGTGGGCGGGAAGCTCGCGAACGTGACGAGGACCTCGGGGTCCTCCTTCCGCGCGATCGAGACGAGCTCGTCGATGAACTTCTCGACCTTCTCCCGGCCGAGCCAGCGGACGACGTCGGCGGGGACCTCGTTCACGACGGAGAGGGCGAGGAGGGCGGGATGCCCCTTGCAGGCCCGGGCCGCCTCGCGGACGGCGCGCCGGCCGCTCTCGAGGTCGTCCCGGCTCTCGAGGAAGCAGCGGTGCTTCGACCAGGGGACGTCGACGAAGACCTTGATCCCGAACTCGTGCGCGAGGTCGAGGAGCTCCCGGGGCGGGACGTGGTAGACGCGGATGGTGTTCGCGCCGAGGGAGGCGATCTGGGCGAGATCGGCCCGGAGGCGGTCGGTCGGCGGGAGGCAGGCGCCGTCGTCCCGGGGCTCGAAGGGGCCGTAGGTGACTCCCTTCACCCAGAACTTCTCGCCGCCCAGCCGGAAGAACTTTCCATCCAGCCGGACCCGCTCGTTCGGGACCGGCGCACGGTTTACGTCGCCCGGATGCCCCAAAGCGTTCACACCGATTTCACATGCCATCGAAGCGGCCTTTCCCAATCCCCTCGCGTAGCTCGTCGGAAAGCGCGTAAAGCAAGCCTGGTCAGATCTTTGAATGGCTGTCTTCAGTCTCGCGCGCAGGTCTCGTCGGACCACCTTCGGGGGGAGGTCCGGGATCCCACCATCAAGATCACTGCCACCGCCCTCCGCCGTGGCCCGGAGGCTCCGAAGCCTCGCGTCGCCGACGCATCGCCCCGGGGAGGGGGCGGCCGCGCTAGGAGACGGGCAGCGCCTGCCGCGCCCTCGCGACGAGGCCGTCGAACTCGTCGCGGAAGCGCATCTCGAGGGTGTCGAGGAAGAGGGTCGGGACGGGCGTCACGAGCTCGCCCGGGACCGTCGATCGGGCGAAGCGTCCGGGCGCGGGTCCCGGCCCCCGGACGAGGCCCGAGAGGTCCGGCCCGACGTCCTGCCAGGAGGGCGCCACGCGGCGGATCTCGGCCGTCACCTCGCGGACCGATCCGTAACGCATCCGGAAGCGGTGGCCGAGGAGGGCCCCGAGCCGGCTCAGGATCTCCCAGGTCTCGAGACCGGCGGCGGGCGGCACCGCGCGTTCGAGCGGCTGCACGCGGCCCTCCGCGTTCGTCATGGTGCCGCTCGTCTCCGCGGCGCTCGAGAGGGGGAGGACGACGCCCGCATTCGCGGCCGTCGGCGTGAGGAAGAGGTCGCCGACGAGGAGGAACTCGGCGGCGAGGAGGCCCTCGCAGAGGTCCCGCGGGTAGCCGGGGGCGCCGAGCGGGTTCTCCCCGAGGACGAGGGCGACCTTCACGCGCCTTTCGCGGAGGAGGCGGGCGACGTCCGGGCTGCCGGGAGGGAGGTCCCCGAGGACGGAACCGAGCTCCTTCTCGACGCGCCCGAGCGCCTCGGGGTCGGACGGGTCGACGTAGCCGGGCAGCCAGCGCGGGTCGACGCCCATGTCGAGCAGTCCGCGAGCGTTCGCCTTCTCCCGAAGGACGAGGAGGCTGCAGCCGAGGGCCTCGCCCGCCCGCGCGAGGAGGCGGTGGTCGCCCGCGCGCCGCGTCCCGCGGTAGTCCTCGTTCAGGAGCATCACCTTGAGGAGGCTTCCGGCAAGGAGGGCGGCGGCCTCGCGGACCGCCGCGGAGCCGACGCCGGAAAGCTCCTCGAGCCGGGCCGCGGAGAGGCCCGCCATCGTGCCGGCCAGCTCCGGGCGGCCCTCGAAGGCGCCGGGCCTGAGGGAGGCGTACTCCTTGAGGAGCGCGAGGAGGGCCCAGGACTGTCCGCCGGGAAGGCACCGGAGGCGGTGCTCCGCGAAGCGCGACGTTCGGTTCTCCTCGGGGCCGACGTCGACGAGGCGGCCGCCCTTGCGCAGGGCTCTCTTGCACGCGAGGTCGATCGAGAAGGCCTCCTCGTCGAGGGCCG
>JBDIBE010000325.1:0-4153 GCA_039812785.1 Thermoanaerobaculia bacterium
GGACGACGACGGCCCGACCGTCACCCTCGAGGGCCGTCGCGTGGAGGTCTTCCGCCGGCCCGCGCCCGCGGCCCTCGCCGCCCGTGCGCCGCGCACGCCCGGCTCGGCGCCCGTTCCGCCCGGCCCTCGCCCGCACCCGGCGGCGTTCGTCTCCGCCTCGAAGGTCGAGGCCCGAGGCGTCACGGGCGAGCCAATCCTCCTCGGGCCGCGCCTGCCGCTCCGCTCCGGCACCGACATGGAGCTTCTCGGCGACGCGCTCCACGGCTTCCTCGGCGCCGACCGCCCCGGCCTCTCTCGCGCCGAGAGAGTCGAGCTCGCCGAGGGGCTCATCGCGGGCTGGGGCGTTTCCGGCGCCCTGTCCGCAGAGTCGTTCCTTGAGGCCTCCGACGCCCTCTCCGCCTTCGTCGCCTCGCGCTGGGCCTCGGCGGCCTGGCACCGCGAGCTTCCCCTTCGCCGACGTCTTCCCGACGGCTCCGTTCTCTCCGGAACCGCCGACCTCGTCCTCGACACGTCCGACGGCCTCGTCGTCATCGACCACAAGAGCTTCCCCGGCGCGGCCGCAGAGGCGCTCGCCCGCGCCGCGACCCACGCCGGCCAGCTCGCCGCCTACGCGGAGACCGTCTCCGAGGCCTGGGGCAAGTCCGTCCTCGGGACGTTCATCCACCTGCCGATCGGGGGAGTCGTCGTGCCCGTGTTGATGAGCTGAGGGTCAGACGTCACGTGTCCGACCCTCGGCCCGATCTTCCTCCCGGAGGCCGAGAACCAAGACCGGCCCCCGGGAGAAGGAGATCGGTCATGAGCGACAACCCCTGGGACGAGTTCCCCGACAGCGGCTTCCTCCGCGACTCGAACCTCGACCTGCTCGGCCGGCTCGAGCGGCGCAGCGACGGCTCCGAGTGGATCACGCAGTACCCCGACAACCAGTACGTCGGCCGCTACGACCCGGGCACGAACATGACCTGGGACGTCAACGGCAACTTCGTCGGGTTCGGCAACCTGCTCACGGCCCTGCTGCGGCGGCGATAGGCCCTACCCCTGGAAGGAGAGGCGCCCCAGGCCCGGACGGCCCGCTACCGGCGACGGGGCGTCTTCCTCCCCTTCTTCTCCGCGCCGCCCTTGCGAGCCGCCTTCGGCTCCGAGGGCATGCTCCCGCCGAGCAGCTTCCTCAGGCTCTCGGGCAGCTCGTGCGCGGCAGAGGCGAGGGCCATGACGCTCTCGACGAAGTGGTCCGGCACGAAGGGCTCGCCGGGCATGTCGATCACGGCGAGGACCGTCCCCTCGTCGAGGACGAACCGGGCGTGCCGGCCCTCGAAGTTGAGGGTGTTCAGGAGGCCGAGCGTCTCGCCCTCGCTCGTAACTTCCACGAGAACGGGGGTGAACACGCGCACGCAGGGAGGCCCGTCGAGCAGGAGCACGAAGACGGGCTCGCCTTCCGCTTCGAGCATGAGGAAGCCGTTCTCGTCGAACCGGGCGCCCTCGACGCCGAGGCCCTCGCTCACGGCCTCGAGGACCTCCTCCTCGAGGCTCGCGGGGACCTCTTCGAAGGCCTCCTCGACCGGCGCCGAATAGCGGCCGAGACCGAGCGTCGGCAGGAGGATGTCGCCCCCGTCGCCCTCGAACGCGTGGTAGCGGAGGGAACCCGGCCTGGGGAACCCGTAGACGTCGCGAAGCGCCTGGACCGCCATCGTCGCGGCGGTGGCGAACTGCTCGGCTCCCTCGAATCGGCCCTGGAAGTTTGGCGACCCGCTCGATTCCTCGTCTGACTTCTTCGATCGACTGTCGCCTGCCGCAGCCCGCCAGCCGAGCTTCACGAGGGCGGTCTTCTTCGCCTTCCCGAGCTTCTGCCCCTTCGGAAGGAAGGCGTCGCTGACCGCCTCGGCCCAGAGCTGCGAGTCCGGGCCCATCGCGAACTGGACGTAGTAGGGGCCCTTCGCCCCCGAAAGGATGAGGAACTGCTCCTCTTCCAGCACGCCGAGCGCCTCGGCGAGCCGGTCTCGGAGCGTGGCCCAGGCCCCGGAGAGATCTTCCTCCTTCGGCTGCTTCGCGATCTTCTGGTTCCGCACGACTCGCTTCATGACTTTCCCTCCAACATGTTCTGTCCCCCCGCGGCGATCCGGCCCTCGCTCCCCGGCAGCAGCGCCGCCTTCGCGACGGAGTCCATGAACTCTCTCACGTGGCTGCTCACCTTCAGCACGTCGTTCGGCCAGATCTCGGTCGCGAGGGTGCTCCCTTCAAGCGTCGGGCACCGGCTCAGCGCCACGTAGACCTGCCCGTGCTCGAAGGCCCCCCGGCCGAGGTCGACGACGATCCGCTCGAGGGTGCTGAACGAGTGTGCCGGGGGGCATGAGCACGGCGGGACCTTCGTCGGGGCCCGGCCCCCTCAGTCTCCGAGAAGCGCGAGGACCGTCGTGAAGAGCCGCGTAGCGGCCGCTGCCATTTCCCTGCGCTTCTCGGCGGCCTGCTGGGCGTGGAAGACCACGACATCCCATGGAACGCGCTGCGCGACGACGTTGTTCTCGATGCAGAGCAGATCGCTCTCGGCCTTCCCGAGCCAGGCGCGGGTCCCGGCCTCAAGCGGCGTCATGCAGGACCCGCCCTTCTTCCTCGATGATCGACAGCAGCGTTCCCGGCAAGCGCCTCACGCGCCGGACCTCCTCCGGCGTGTAGACGACGAGGTCGAGGCTCCACGGCCGAAGGCCGATGGCCGTGATGATCCTGGCATTCCGCTCCGGTGGCCGATCGCTCGTCTCCATCTCGACGAACAGGTCGAAATCGCTGTCGCCGCGGGCGTCTCCCCGGGCGCGACTTCCGAAGAGGACGACCCGCCTCGCGCCGAACCGCTCTACCAGCAGACGCGTCACGTCGCGGAGGATCTCCTCGTCCGTCGGAACCTTCATCGCGGGCCGCCGCTCGTCCTGCATCGCCCGATTATCGCCCCCCAGCACTTCGCCCTCTTGCTCGCCTTCACTCGAGCGTCGCGCGTCGTACGCCGGGGATCCGGTCGAAGCCCTCGTCGAACGTCGCGATCTTCTCCGAAAACGCGACTCAGAGCAGCGTTCGAAGCGCCTCCGGAGGGAGGTCGCAGTCCCGGAGTATCTGAAGCAGGAGTCCGGGGCCGATCGTCTCTCCCGCGTGGACCGGAACGACCGTGCTCCGACCGTCCGGATGCCGCAGGAAGTGGTGGCTTCCCCGAACCCGGATGACCTCGAACCCCGCAGACCGCAACGCGCCTATCAGCGCCCGGCCTTCGGGGCGAGGCAGCCGGGTCACGAAGCCAGGCGAACCCGCTGGATACCGACGAACTCGAGAGGAGTCCCCGCTCCCCCGTCCACCTCGAGACAGAGCTGGATCGCTTCGACGATCCGCTCCTGCAGTTCGTCGAGGGATCGGGCCTGCGTGTGGCATCCGCGAAGCGTCGGCACGGAGGCCACGAACCATCCCTCTGCGTCACGCTCGATGACGACGTCGAACTCGCGGGCTGCAGCAGCCGGTGCCATACCTCCATGATAGCCGCTCCCGATTCCCGGCCCCTACCCAGTCAGTGCCGGCATCTGGGCTACTCCTCGTCCTCCCCCGTCAGGTGCGCCTCGAGCAGGTCGCATGCCCGGGCTACGGCGCGGACCATCTCCGTCAGCTCCTCCCCGGTCAGCCCTGCCTTCGGAACGGCGGCCTCGCCGACGAGGGCGCCTTCGGAATCGAGACGGAAGCCGCAGAGGCGGGCGGTCCCGTTGCGCTGCCAGGCCCGGAGGGCGAGACCGAGCCGATCGGAGTCGTCGTCGCTGTACTGCTCGGAAACGGTGTCGGCCGACAGGACGACGCCGCGGAGCTCCCAGGCGTCGGGCTTCTCGGAAACGGAGACGCGGTGCGAGCGGCCGTTGGGGAAGGAGACCTTCACCTTCCGGCCGGTCACCTTCATGTCGGTTGCCGCGAGGAGATCGGAGAGGTCAGGCATTCGCGTCTCCCTCGTGGCGGGCACGGCCATGGTGCTTGCGGGCTTCGACCATGTCCGCGAGGCCGGCGTCCTTGTCGCCGAGGAGCGCGATCTCCAGGTCGTCGGCCCTCCAGACGACCCGTTCGACGAGCCAGGCCAGGCGGGCCGCGTCGTACTCCTCGCCGGCGAGGAGTACGTCCTCGGAGAGGCTCACGAGCCACT
>JBDIBE010000326.1:0-4132 GCA_039812785.1 Thermoanaerobaculia bacterium
ACGAGCCCCGGGGCGCCGCGCTGGTGGAAGCGGGGGTCGAGGTCGGCGGGGGGGAGCGGCGCCCTCTCGCGCCTCCACGCCGCGTCGTACGTGCCGCCGCGCGAGCGGCGCGGCTCCCAGTGGGGGGCGACGAAGCCGAAGCCGGCCGGAGCGGGGCGGTCGAGCGGCCCGCGGATCGGCTGCGCCGGATCCTCCACGTGGGGCAGCCTCTCCCCGGCGACGGGACGGCGCGACTTCCGCGCGCGGAAGCCGATCCCGACGGGGTTCCGAGCGTCCTCCTCGGCGGGCTCCCCCTCCGGCACGAGCTCGTCGCGGCCGCCGTAGGCGTTCTCCCACGTGAGGGGGACCGCTTCGAATGGAGCCGGGTCGGGGAGCCCCGCGGACCCCGACCAGCGCCGCTCCCCGAAGACGCGCGCCTCGCGCCCGAGGGCCCCGACGCGGAAGGCGACGTCGACCTGCGGCGCCGGACGCGACCGTCCGGCACGGCCGAGGAGGACGAGGTCGCAGCCGGGCTTGCCGGGGCAGAGGTCCGACGCCTTGAGGATCGACGAGCGCCCGGGCTCCCCCGCGGCCTCGTCCGCGAGGCGGACCGGCGGCGGCTCCTCCGCCGGCGAGAGCCCCCGGCGCGGGGAGAAGGCGAAGGTCGCCTTCAGGACGACGGCGAGCAGCTCGCCCCCGTTCCCGTCCAGGACGAGCGCCCTCTCCGCCGCGTACCGGCTCCGGTTCACGAGCTCCATCGGCCGATCGTCCGTCCGTCAGTTCTGGCTGATCTTGCTGCCCTTGACCGTCACGTTCGAGGAAGCCTTGATGTTGATCTTCCCCGAGGCCTTCAGGTTGATGTCCTTCCCGGTGATCGTGATCGTCCCGTCCTTCTTCAGGGTGATGCCGGCCTTTCCCGTCTGGAGCTGGATGGCGTCGCCGGCGGTGAGCGAGAGCGACTTCCCCGCCGCGACCGCGGCGCTCCCTCCGACCTGCGTCGAGGAGTTGCCGCCGACGTTCGTGGTGGCGGCGGCGCCGGCGGTGATCGTCGTCGCCGCGCCGACCGCCAGCGTCAGGACGCCGCCGACGGTGATCACCTCGGCCGCCCCGATCGTCCGCGTCTCGCTCGCGCCGATCGTGATGTCCCGGCTCGCGCCGATCGTGATCGTCTCGTTCACGCCGACGGTCTCCGTCCGGTCCTTGCCGACGCTCGTCGTCTCGTCGTTGCCGATCGACTTCGAGCGGTCGTGCCCGACCGTGTGCGTCTCGTCCGCCTCGACGGAGATCGACTGGTTCCGCTCCGCGTGGATCTTCAGCAGCTCTCCGCCCTTCTTGTCCTCGAACATGATCTCGTTGAAGTTCGGAGGGCCCGCCCCCTTCGTGCTGCGCGACTTCACGCCGCTCTGCGTCTTGTTCGCCGGGAGGTCCCAGGGCGGCATCTGGTCGGCGTTGTAGACGCTCCCCACGACGATCGGCTGGTCCGGGTCGCCCTCGAGGAAGTCGACGATCACCTCCTGCCCGATCCGCGGGATCCGGATCGCCCCCCAGTTCCGCCCCGCCCAGCTCGTCCCCACCCGGATCCAGCACGAGGAGCTCTCGTCGCTCTTCCCCTCCCGGTCCCAGTGGAACTGCACCTTCACCCGCCCGTACTTGTCCGTGAAGATCTCCTCCCCCGACGGCCCCACGACCACCGCCGTCTGGCTCCCCTGCACCACCGGCTTCGGCGTCCTGCGCCGCGGCCGGTACGGCAGCGCCGCCGGGATGCACGTGAACTCGTTCTCGTACGTCAGCAGCTCTTCCTTCCCCGACCGGTAGTCCGCCGCCAGCGAGGCCTGGTGCCTCACCGTCGTGATCACGTAGTCCCCGTCCGCGTTGAAGTGCCGCTGAAGCGTGAGCTTGTACCCCGACACCAGGTGCTTCACGTTGCTCTTCGCCCGGATCACGATCGCCGGCGTCGTCTCCTCGTCCATCCGCAGCTCGACCGTCCGCTGGTTGTCCCGGAAGATCTTCTGCAGCTCCGCAGGCTGCTCCCCGCCTCCCTGGTTGATCCCGTCGAAGCGCTGCGCGTACTCCCCCGGGTAGTCGTAGAGCTCCATCGCGTCGACGCCCGCCACCTTCAGCTTGTGCGTCTCCTTGCCGACCGGCACGCTCGAGAGGAGCGTCGCCTCGGCCTCGAGGTGCTTGTGCGGCAGCTCGAAGCTGTGGTCCCACAGGACGTACTTGCCCGGGCGCATCTCCTGCTCCTTGCGCCACGACCAGATCCGGTTCTCGTCCCGCGTCCCCCCCTCCAGCTCCTCGTAGATCAGCCGGCTGTCGCCCGGGAGCGTCGGGTGGTCCGTCGCCTGGTCCGAGACGATCATCTTGTGGCTGCCGTCCGAGTGCTCGAAGAAGAAATAGATCCCCTCCTCCTCCATCAGCCGCGCCCCGAAGTTGAAGTCCGTCTCCCGGTACTGCACGCAGTAGTCCCGCGGCTCGTACTTGCCCGTGAGCTGCCAGTCGGCCTCGTAGCCGGCGAAGACCTTCTTCAGGATCTCCGGCACCGTGAGGCGCTGGAAGATCCGGCTCTGGGCCTTGCGCGTCAGCTTCCAGACCTCCGGCACGATCTCCGCCTCGTACGTCGTGAAGTCCGCGTCCCGCCCTCCCTGCGCCAGGCGCACGCAGAGCCCGTTCAGGTGCGTCTCGCTCTCGTCCGGAAGCTGGAGGTGCACCGTCAGCTTCTGCCCCAGCACCGCATCGAACGGCACCTTCGTCTTGTTCTCCGCGATCATCTCCAGCCGGTAGCCGAAGAGCGTGGAGGTCCCCTCGCTCCCCGAGAACGACTTCAGGAGCAGCTCGTTCGGCCCCAGCGGCGTCGTCACGCGGAGCTTGCGGTTCTGCTGAAGGTAGTCGCCCATCGTGATACCCCCTGACGGGAGGGCCCGGATGGCTCCCTCGATGTCCCGGTGCGACCAGGTCGCTGTTTGCCCGGAGTGTAGCCCCCGGATCCGGCGAATGCGCCCGCCGCCGCCGCCCGGCCCGGGGGATCCCGCCAGGCCCGTGACCGGCCTCACCCGCGGTCGAGCCTCGCTTGACATCCACCATACTTGCGCTCAACTTACGGCCGTGAGCGAAATCGGCCCCCCCGCCCGCGACATGTTCATGCCGGGGGACGCGCGGAAGATCGTCTCCCCCGGCGCGCGGAAGGAGGAGCTGCGACGGCGCCGGTTCGGCCCTCCCGCGGCCGCGTCCCGGGTTCGCTGGGCCGAGCTGCGCTGCGCCTCGGCCTTCTCGTTCCTCGAGGGAGCCTCCGAGCCCGAGACCCTCGTCGAGCGGGCGGCCGCGCTCGGCCTCCCCGCCGTCGCCCTCGTCGACCGGAACGGGGTCGCGGGAGCGCCCCGCTTCTTCAAGGCGGCGAAGGCCGCGGGCCTGAAGGCGATCGTCGGGGCCGAGGTCGTCCTCGACGAGGCCGCCCTCCCGAAGGACCTCCGCGGGCCGCTCGGCCTCGTCCCGCCGCCCCCTCCCCCGGGCCTTCCGCCGGCGCGCGTCACGCTCCTCGCCGAGAGCCGCGCCGGCTACCGGAACCTCAGCCGCCTCCTGACCGCCGCCGCGCTCGGCAAGCCCAAGGGCCAGGCCGCGGCCTCGTGGGCCGACGTCGCCGCGCACGCCGAGGGGCTAAACGTCCTCTCGGGGGGAATCGAGGGGCCGGTCCTCCGCGCGCTCGAGCGGGTCGGCGCCGACGCCGCCGGGAAGCTCCTCTCGCGCCTCGCGACGATCTTCCCCGGCCGCCTCCACGTCGAGCTGCAGCGCCACCACGTCCGCGACGAGGAGGCGCGGAACGCGGTCCTCCTCGACCTCGCCCGCGCGCAGAAGCTCCCCCTCGTCGCGACGAACGGCGTCCGCTACGCCCGCCGCCGCGACAAGGACCTCTTCGACGTCCTCACCTGCATCCGCAACCACACCACCGTCGACGCGGCGGGGCGCCTCCTCGAGGCGGGCTCGGAGCGGCACCTGAAGGGCCCGGAAGAAATGGCCGCCCTCTTCGCCGACCTCCCCGCCGCCGTCGAAGGCGCGGCCGACCTCGCCGACCGCCTCGCCTTCACGCTCGCCGACCTCGGCTACCGCTTCCCCGACGCGAAGGTGCCGCCGGGCGAGACGCCCTCGTCGTGGCTGAGGC
>JBDIBE010000327.1:0-4132 GCA_039812785.1 Thermoanaerobaculia bacterium
TCTCGTCGCGCGCCGGCCGGGCCTCCGCGTGCCGGGCGCGTGGGACCCGTTCGAGACGGCGGTCCGGACGATCCTCGGGCAGCAGGTCTCCGTGAAGGCGGCGCGGACGCTCGCCGCGCGCCTCGTCGCCCGCTTCGGGCGGGAGCTCCCCGCCGGCCTCGCGCGCGGTTCGCTCGCGCGGCTCTTCCCGCGACCCTCCGACCTCGCCGAGGCCGACGTCGCGTCGATCGGGATCCCCTCGCGCCGCGGCGAGACGGTGCGCGCCCTCGCCCGAGAGGTCGCTCGCGGCCGCCTCGACTTCTCCCCCGCCGCGTCGCTCGACGAGGCGCTCCGGCGACTCTCCGGGATCCCCGGCGTCGGGCCCTGGACGGCGCAGGCGATCGCGCTCCGTGCGCTCGGAGAGCCCGACTCCTTCCCCGCCGGCGACCTCGGCCTCCTGAAGGCCCTCGCCGGCGACGGCCCCGTACCTTCCGCCGCCGCAGCCGACGAGCGCGCCCGCTCCTGGCGCCCGTGGCGCGGCTACGCTCTCATCCACCTCTGGACCGACCTCGCGAACCGGGAGGCCCCATGAAGACCACGATCGAGACCGCCGCCGTCGAGACCCCCGCCGGGACGTTCCGGCTCTACGCGAAGGAGGGCGTCCTCGTCGCCGCCGGCTTCGAGGAGGCCGCGCCGCGGCTTCTCGCGCGGCTCGCTTCGCGCTTCGGTCCGCTCGAGGTCCGCGGCGCGGCCGACCCGGCGGGCGCCGTCTCCGCCCTCCGGCGCTGGCTCGCGGGCGACGCCGCCGCGCTCGACGCCCTCGCCGTCGATCTCGGCGGGACGCCGTTCCAGCGCGCCGTGTGGGAGGCGCTCCGAGGCATCCCCTGCGGGACGACGGTGACCTACGCCGAGATCGCCCGGCGCATCGGGCGGCCGCGCGCGGTCCGCGCCGTCGGCGCCGCGAACGGTGCGAACCCCGTCTCGATCTTCGTCCCGTGCCACCGCGTCGTCGGCAGGGACGGCCTCCGCGGCTACGCGGGCGGCCTGCCGCGCAAGGAGTGGCTCCTCGCGCACGAGGGGGCGCTCTGAGGCGGAGAGGCCGTCAGGCCGGGCAGCCCGGGGCTCGCGCGATCCGCGCGAGCTGCGCCTCGTGGTGCCGCACGTGCTCGTCGAGGAAGACGAGCGTGCCCGAGGGGTCGAGCGGCCCGGCGATCGGGTGCCGGAAGAGGAGGCCCTTCGCCCTCTCTGCCGGGAGCGCGAGGACGACGTCGCGAAGGGCCGCGCCCGCCGCGCGCCACCTCTCCGAGAGGGCGTCGAGCGGCAGCGTCTCCTGCGGGATCACCTGAGCGGCCGGGGCGGCGACGCGGGCCGGAGAGCGGAGGACGGCGACGAGGGCGATGAGCCTCAGCCCGCCGTTCCACGGCACGGGCTGCGGGGGGGCGAGGAGCTTCTTCCGCGCGTAGCCGACGACCGACTCCTCGACGAGGGCGAGGTGCTGGACGACGTCGAGCGCGTTCCACCCCTTTCCGCCCGCGCGGAAGGCGAGACGCTCGGGGCTTCGGGAGGCGAGGCCGGCGAGGAGGGCGTCCCTCCTCGCGGCCATCGCGTCGAGGCGCGGGGCGAGGCTCTTCGGCATGGCGCGGAGTCTCCCACGAGGGCCCCGCGCCGCGCCGCCGGCCGCGTCAGTGCGCCGCCGGGGCCTCCGCGCCGCCGGCCGCGTCGCCGAAGAGGAGCTGCCCCCCCTCGAGCCGGCCGCGGAGCGAGACCGCGAGCGCCTCGGTCAGCTCCTGGACCGGGACGATCTCGAGGCCCTCGCGGACGTCCTGCAGCAGGTCGTCGAGGTCGGGAACGTTCTCCTTCGGGAGGACGACGGTCCGGATCCCGGCGCGGACCGCGCCGAGGAGCTTCTCCTTCACGCCGCCGATCGGGAGGACGCGCCCCGAGAGCGTGACCTCTCCCGTCATCGCGACGTCGCGCCTGCAGGGGCGCTTGCTGAGCGCCGAGACGAGCGCCGAGGCCATCGCGACGCCCGCCGACGGGCCGTCCTTCGGGATGGCGCCGGCCGGGACGTGGATGTGGAGGTCGCGCTCGAAGGAGCCCTCCTCGATCCCGAGGAGCGGGGCGTGAGAGCGGGCGAACGTCCACGCGGCGCGGGCCGACTCCTTCATGACGTCGCCGAGCTGGCCGGTGAGGAGGACCTCGCCCTTGCCGCGCATGAGCGCCGCCTCGATGAACATGATGTCGCCGCCCGCGGGGGTGTAGTACATCCCCGTCGCGAGGCCGACCTGGTCCTCGTGGACGATCTTCTCGGGCTGGATCTTCTTCTTGCCGAGGAGGGCCGCGACGTCGGGCGCGTCGACGACGAGCTTCTCCACCTCCCCCGCCGCGATCTTCCTCGCGACCTTCCTCGCGAGCTTCCCGAGCTCGCGCTCGAGCTGCCTCACGCCCGCCTCCCGCGTGTACGACGAGATCACCTCCGCGAGCGCCGCGTCGGTCACCTCGAGCTTCTCCGGGGTCAGGCCGTTCTCCGCGAGCTGGCGCGGGAGGAGGTAGGCGCGCGCGATGGAGGTCTTCTCGCGCTCCGTGTAGCCCGAAAACTCGATCACCTCGAGGCGGTCGAGGAGCGGGCCGGGGATCGACTGGACGAAGTTCGCCGTGGCGATGAAGAGGACCTCGGAGAGGTCGAAGGGGACGTTCAGGTAGTGGTCGGTGAAGCTGTCGTTCTGCGCCGGGTCGAGGACCTCGAGGAGCGCCGAGGCCGGGTCGCCCTGGAACGAGACGCCGAGCTTGTCGACCTCGTCGAGGAGGAAGACCGGGTTCTTCGTCCCGGCCTGCCGCATCCCCTGGACGATCCGGCCGGGCATCGCGCCGACGTACGTCCGCCGGTGGCCGCGGATGTCGGCCTCGTCGCGGGCGCCGCCGAGCGAGATCCTCACGTACTTCCGGCCGAGGGCGCGCGCGATCGACTTCGCGATCGAGGTCTTGCCGACGCCGGGAGGCCCGGCGAAGAGGAGGATCCGCCCCCTGTTCGGCTGCTTCTTCGGCTCCTGCGGCTTCGTCGCGCCCTCCATCGGGGTCTCCGCCGTCGGGGCCTCGGCGTCGGCCGCCTTGCCGAGGAGCTGGCGGACGGCGAGGAACTCGAGGATCCGGTCCTTCACGTCCTTCAGGGCGTAGTGGTCCTCGTCGAGGATCTTCTGCGCCGCGACGACGTCGAGGTGATCCTCGCTCCGCTGCGACCACGGGAGCTCGGCGACGAGCTCGAGGTAGTTCCGGAGGACCTGCGACTCCATCGACTCGCGCGAGAGCCGCTGGAGCTTCTTCCATTCGCGGTCGATCTCCTTGCGGACCTCCTCGGTCAGGACGAGCGCGTCCAGCTTCTCCTTGAGCCCCTTGAGGTCGTCGCCCTCGTCGTCCCCCTCGCCCAGCTCCTTCTGGATCGTCCGGAGCTGCTGGCGGAGGAACATCTCGCGCTGGCGGTCGCCGAGCTCCTCCTGCACCTTCGACTTGATCTCCTCCTGCGCCTCGAGGACGTCGATCTGGCGCTGGACGAGGACGAGCGTCCGCCGGACGCGGTCCTCGACGGAGAGCGTCTCGAGGAGCTGCTGCCGCTCCGCCGTCGGGATGTCGATGTAGCCGGCGACGAGGTCGGCGAGGCGGCCCGGGTCGTCGGAGTCGGCGAGGACGTTGGCGACCGCCTCGTCGGGGAGGCCGAGCTTCCTCGCGAGCTCGGCCGAGCGCTCCTTCAGCTCCTTGACGAGGGCGACGAAGGCCGTGTCGTGCGCGTCGATCGGCGGCATCTCCGCGGCCTCGACGACGACGGCCTCGAGGCGGCCGTCCTTCTCCTGGATCCGCATCGCGATGCCGCGGGCCTTCCCCTGCAGGAGAAGCCGCGCCCCGCCGACGCCGCGCTGGATCGGCCCGATCGAGGCGATCGTCCCGACGGTGTGGAGGAGCTCGGGGGTGACCGCCTCGAGGTCCTGCTTCTGCGTGAGGGCGAAGACGAGCTGCTCCGGGCTCTTCATCGCCGTCTCGATCGCGTGGAGGGTGCCGGGGCGGCCCGCGGCGATCGGGAAGCTGACGCCCGGGAAGAGGACGGCATTGCGGAGGGGAATGACCGGGAGGATCTGGGACGGCTGCATCTTGACCTTTCGAG
>JBDIBE010000328.1:0-4118 GCA_039812785.1 Thermoanaerobaculia bacterium
CCCGTCGCGGTCGCGTCGCCGACGGCCTCGGAGAGGAGGGTCGTCGTCCGCCCCTTCACCGCGGCCCGGGCGGACGGCCGGTGGGCCTCGTGCGCCTCGACGGGCGAGACACCGCCCGCCGCCGCGCCGGCCCAGCCGTCGGGCGTGGCGGTGATTCCCCGGGCCGAGAGCCAGTCGCCGATCGGCCCGAAGCGGTCGGAGACGAGGCCCGCGAGAACGCTCCGGCCGGCAAGCCGGGCCTTCTCCGCCGCGTCGACCCCCGCGGAGGCCGGGCCCCGCGCGGCATCGAGGAGGCGCGCGACGCGCGGCGAGACGACGGCCGTCTCGAAGGTCCCCGTCAGGTTCACGGGCTTGACGAGGATCTCCGCGATCCAGGCGAGGCCCTCGCGGTAGAGGCTCTTGCGGAAGAGCTCCTCCCGCACCGCGAGCGGCGTGACGCCCGCCGCTCCGAGGAGCCCCTCGACCTCCGGGTCGTCGAGCTTCAGCACCGCCTCGAGGAGGTGCCGGGTGTCGACGTAGGCCTCGCGGCGCCCGGCGGCGCACTCGGCGGCGGCCGAGAGGAGCGGCTCGACGGCGGCCCCCTCCCAGTGCGTCACGGGGAGCGGCTCGAACGGCGGGGGCGCCGCGAGCGGGCTCGTGACGTAGACCTGAACGGGGGTGAGGGAGACGAGGAAGATCTCGCCCGACTTCACCTCGGTCTCCGTCGTCACGGCCTGCTGGTTCGCGAACGTGCCGTTCGAGCTGCCGAGGTCGCGGAGGAAGATCCGCCCCTGCGCGTAGCGGACCTCGGCGTGGGAGCCCGAGACGCCTGCGGAGACCGAGAGGACGAGGTGGTTGCGCTCCTTGGTCTGCCGGTCGAACGGGAGGCGCCCGATCCTCACGAGCTGCATCGTCGGACGCGCCTCGGCGGCATAGCGCAGCCCCTCCATCGGGCCGAGCCAGACCTCGAGCGTCAGCGAACGGGGAGGTGTGCTCACGCGCCACCCCGGGAAGCGGGGCGACGCGCGAGGACCTCACAGGAGGAGCCGCACGACTTGGGGGACACAGTGACGGGATCTTACCCTCGGTCCCCCGGAGCCGCGAGAGTGCGCCGCGTCACGCGCGGCGCGCCGCGCCGGACTCCTCCTCGAGCAGCTCCGCGAGCACTTCCTGGATCTCGAAGTGGAGCGGCTGCCGGTGGACGAGGAGCGCCCTGAGCTCCGCGACGACCTCGTCCGTCTCGCGGAGCGCCTGCTCGATCCGCCCCGTGGCGTCCTCCGGGACGAAGTCTCCCGGCGCCGTCGCGATCGAGAAGCCCGGCACGCGCGTCAGGAGGCGGAGGGCGAGGAGGACCGCGCGCTCCCACAGGGGCGCGGGGATCGCGTTCGGCCGCCCCGGGACGCGATCCTCGTCCTTCCAGAAGACGCACGAGCGGTCGAAGAGGGAGGAGGAAGCGGCCTCTCCCGCGAGGGCGGCCTTCAGGCGCGCCGAGGGGTCGCCCTCCTTCGTACGGGCGGCGGTCGTCGCCGCGCGCTGCACGGCCTGGAGGAGGAGGGGGAAGTCCGTCCGCTCTCCGGAAGCGAGGGCGCGAAGGAGGAGGACGCCGAGCGAGTGGAGGTCGGAGGGCGCGCCGAAGCGCGGGTAGACCTTGTAGCGGGCGCCGGGGAGCCTCACGCCGAACGAGCGCCGGAGGCGCTTGACCGCGGCGTCGTCGAGGTCGACCGGCTCCGAGACGAACGTCAGCTCCTCGTAGGAGGCCGGGACGTCGGGCTTGCGCCGCACGACGAGCGCGTCGATGCCGAGGCCGAGCGCCTCGTCGGGGAACGTGACGTGGATCCAGTCGGGCTCCTCCGGCTTCGGGAAGAGGCCGTTCGGGTCGGAGAGCCGCCCCTCGACGCGGACGCCGAGCCCCGCGTCGGCCGGCTGGATGTCGGAGAGGTACACGTCGCCCGGCCGGCGCGCGGCGAGGCGGAACTCCAGGATCTCCGGCGCCGCGTACGGGAACATCGGCTCGACCGGCGGCACGACGACCTCCACGCCGAACGAGGAGGTCTTCGCCGACGAGGCGAGGCCGTGGAGGCGGACCTCGAACGTCCAGAGGGCGGGAAGGGACGAGCCCGCACCGTAGCTGTCGAGGAGGACGTGGCCCGGGTGGAGGTCGAGGTGCGGCTGTCCCGTCGCCCGATAGAAGTCGAGGACGGCCGCCGAGAGCTGGCGGAAGGCCGTCAGCTTCAGGTAGAGGACCTCGACCGCGTCGACGCCCGTCCCGTCGTGCCCGTAGAGGAACCGCCCCGTCGGGGGAAGCGACCCGCGGAGCCAGTCGACCCGCCTCCGCGCGCTCTCGGTCTCGAGGGTCTCCGGGGCGGCCTGCGGGACGAGGTCGTCTTCCGGGCGCCCGCCGACGAAGTCGACCCACTCGTCCCACTTCACGGGCGAGAGGCCCGTGACGAGGAAGGGCGAGGGGCAGAGGGAGAAGGGGGACCACCGCGCCGCGAAGTCGCCGAGCGAAGCCCCGCCCTCGCGCCGGAGACGGAGCGCCTCCTCGGCGACCGCCCGCGACGGGAAGGACCTCACCTGCTCCTCGTCCCAGTCGCGGACGAGGGCGCGCGCGAGCCCCTTCAGGAGCTCGTCCGGCCCGCCGACCGGGACGTCGGGCTGGCCGGGCACGGGGCCGTGGGCGTACACGGCGAGGACGCGGTCCGTCGTCGCGCAGGACGGGCACCCGACGAGGCGGTGGAGCGTCTCGCGGAAGGACGGCAGGCGGCGCTCGCGGAGGAAGGCCTCGTCGTCGAGGAGCTCGAGAGGGCGGCCGCACGCGGGGCACGGCGGGACGAAGAAGGAGCGCGACGGCTTGTCGTAGACGAGCGCCGGGAGCGCCGCGCCGGCGGCGCCGTCGGGCTGGAGGAGCCGCGGGAAGCGGGAGCTTCCGGCGCGGAGCGACCGGAGGCGCTCGCGCTCGGCGTCGAACCTCTCGCCGAGCGTGCCGTTCGTCGGGCGTCCCGGCCCCTCGGCAAGCGCCTCGGGAAGCGCGTTCGGGAGGAGCTTCACGGCGACGAGCTCGACGACGGTCTCCCCGTCCCCCTTCAGCGCGCCGAGGTAGACGCGGCTCACCCCCTCGTCGGAGGAGAGCGGGAGCGGGACCGGCCCCTCCTCCGCGCCGCCCGCGAGCGGGCCGAGGACGAGGTGGAGCCCGAAAGGCGACGGGGCGTCGCCCGGCGGGAGGAGTCGGGCGGTCGGCAGGCCCTTCACTTCGAGCCTCCGTCCCGCCGCGTCGAACGTACGGTCGTCAGGCGCGCGGTCTCCACGGCAAGTCCTCCGGTGGGGCGAGTCTACCCTTCCTCGCCCTTCCGCTCCCCGTCCGCCGGCGCCGGCTCGCGTCGGAGCAGGCGCGCCACGAGGAGGACGAGGGCCACGACGGCGCCGACGAGGACGCCCCAGAAGACCTTCCTCGAGCCGCTCTCGGCCTCGTCGCGGGGAGACGCCTCCGGCGCCGGCGAGAGGGCCGCCTCGGCCGCGGGTGCGCCGAGGAGCCGCGGAGCGAGGAGCTCGAGGTCGTAGCGGGGCGCGGCGAGCCCGTCGCGCCCCTGGACGAGCGCGAGCGCGGCGCCCTCCTCCCTCACGAAGCGGAGCCGGTGGGCAGGCAGGAGGAGCGAGGCGCCCGAGAGCGGGACGGCCGCGTTGTCTCCGTCGTCGACGGAGACGAAGAGCTCCTTGCCGCCTCCGGGCGGGAGGTCGAGGACGAGCGCGGGCGCCGGCCTCTCGGGGTCGGCGCTCTCCCAGGGCGAGGAGGAGACCTCGACGAAGGTCCCCGCCGTCTCGGGGCGCCCGCCGGCGAGCTCGCGAAGCAGCGTGACGCGACGCGTGAAGACGCGCGCCGACGTCGTCAGCTCGAGCCGCGCGGAAGGAAGCCCCGCGTACGGGAGCGTCACGCGGTGGAACGAGAGGCGCCCCTTCTCCCCGGGCCCGCTCCTCGACCGCGGGTCCTCGGCCTTCTGCGGCGCCGGCAGCCTCACGACGAGCGGCTCGGCGAGCGTCTCGAGGAGGTACGGGACCTGCCGCCCCTTCCCGTCGGCGATCCTCACGTCGGCGAGAGTCGGGCTGACGGCGAGGACGGCCGCGTCGAGCCGAAGCGCGGTGAG
>JBDIBE010000329.1:0-4109 GCA_039812785.1 Thermoanaerobaculia bacterium
GACGCGACGGCGACGGCGGGCTGACGGTCTTCGTCGGCGTCGTCCGGGACAACGCCGACGGCCGGGCCGTGACGGAGATGGAGTACGAGGCCTACGAGCCGATGGCCGAGAAGGAGATGGAGCGGATCGAGGAGGACCTCGCCGCCCGCCACCCCGGCGTCCGCGTCGTGATGCGCCACCGGATCGGGCGGCTCCGGGTGGGCGAGGTCGCGGTCGTCGTGGCCGCCTCGGCCCCCCACCGGGAGGAGGCGTTCGCCGCCTGCCGGGCCGGGATCGAGGAGATCAAGGCCCGGGTCCCCGTCTGGAAGCGGGAGTGGGGGCCCGACGGGAGCGTCTGGGTCGATCCCGGGGCCTTAAAACCCGAAAGTTGTTGAAAAGTCAACCACTTTCTGATAATAAAGCTCAACAGGGGAAGACTCCCCGGGGAACGCCTGGAAGAACGGCGGCGTACCGGCCCCGCCGGCCCGTCGGAGGACCATTCGGGAGGTTCAAATGTTCGTTGCCTTGCGGCGGGTGCACGTCGCCGCCAGCGACTTCACGCGGTCTCGTCGCTTCTACGGCGAGACGCTCGGCCTTCCCGAAGTCGGGGGGTTCGAGAGGGACTGGGTCGAGTTCGGCCTCGGGCCGATCCTCGTCAAGCTGACCCCGCTCCGCCCCGGCGAGGTTCCGGCCCGGAACCAGGTCGCGCTCATCCTCTCGGCGGCAGACCTCGAGTCGTGCCTCACCTCCCTCAAGGAGCGCGGCGTGACGGTGACTCGCGGCCCGGTCGAGGAGTTCACCGGCCGTTCGGCCGAGATCCTCGACCCCGACGGCTACCGGATCGTCGTCTTCCAGCCCTCCGAGCTCCACCCCGACGAGGAATACGTCCCGATGACCGAGGTGGACGAGAAGGTCAAGGAGAAGCTCGCCGCCTGGAGAGCCAAGGAGAAGGCCAGGGCCGTGCCGGCGAAGAAGCCCGCCCCGAAGGCCGCTCCGGCGAAGAAGGCGTCGAAGCCGGCGCCGAAGAAGCCGGCCCCCGCGAAGAAGCCGGCGCCGAAGAAACCGGCCCCGAAGAAGGCCGGGAAGCCCGCGCCGAAGAAGCCGGCCCCGAAGAAGAAGAAGTAGCCCGGCGGTCCCCGCCCCGGTCCCCGAGCGCCCCGCGCCCCGCGGGGCGCTGGTATTCTGGCCGGTCATGAGCACCGCCCTCATCGACTACTGCAAGACCGAGATCGAGGCCCTCAGGGAGGCCCGCACCTACAAGAAGGAGCGCGTCCTCGAGGGGCCCACCGGGGCCCGCGTCCGCGTCGACGGCCGCGAGGTCCTCATGCTCACCTCCAACAACTACCTCGGCTTCGCGAACCACCCGCGCGTCGTCGAGGCCGCCCGCAAGGCGCTCGAGCGCTGGGGCAACGGCCTCGGCTCCGTCCGCTTCATCTGCGGCACCCAGGAGCTCCACAAGGAGCTCGAGCGGACGATCTCCGCCTTCTTCGGCACCGAGGACACGATCCTCTACATGTCGTGCTGGAACGCGAACGAGGGGCTCTTCCAGCCCCTCCTCGGCGAGGAGGACGCCATCCTGACGGACGGCCTCAACCACGCCTCCATCATCGACGGCATCCGCCTCTGCAAGGCGAAGCGCTACGTCCTTCCCCACGGCGACCTCGCCGCCTCGGAGAAGGCGCTCCAGGAGTCCCAGGCGCAGCGGCGCCGCCTCTACATGACCGACGGCGTCTTCTCCATGGAAGGCGAGGTCGGGCCGATCCCCGAGCTCGTCGAGCTCTGCGCGAAGTACGACACGCTCCTCGTCGTCGACGACTCCCACGCGACGGGCGTCCTCGGCGCCACGGGCCGCGGCTCGGCCGAGGAGACGGGCGTCCACGGGAAGGTCGCCGTCTACACCTCGACGCTCGGCAAGGCGATGGGCTCGGCCGCCGGCGGCTTCACGACCGGCCCGGCGCCCCTCGTCGACCTCCTCCGCCAGCGCTCGCGGACGACGCTCTTCTCGAACGCCCTCCCGCCGGCCGTCGCGGCCTCCTCCCTCGAGGCGTTCCGGATGCTCCTCGAGGACCCGGCCCCGGTGCGGAAGCTCCGCGAGAACGCGGCGTACTACCGGAAGAAGATGACGGAGGCGGGGTTCAACATCCCCTCGGGCGTCCACCCGATCGTCCCCGTCATCGTCGGCGACACGGCGAAGGCGCTCGCGATGTCGGCCGCCCTCTTCGAGAAGGGGGTCTACGTCTCGGGCTTCGGCTACCCCGTCGTCCCGCAGGGGCACGCGCGCCTGCGCTGCCAGATCTCGGCCGTCCACTCCACGGCCGACCTCGACGAGGCGGTCGCCGCCTTCGTCGCCGTCGGGAAGGAGTTCGGCGTCGTCTGACGTGACCGCGCGGGATCCGGGGTCAGGCGTGCAATCGTGTATTGTCTTTGACAATACACGATTGCACGCCTGACCCCATCGTCGGGAGGAGGCTCGGGCGATGGAGAGGTTCGGAGCGGCGGTCGTCGGAGGCGGGGCGGTCGGGACGGCCGTCGCCTGGCAGCTCGCCGAGGCGGGAGTTCCCGACGTCGTCCTGCTCGAGCGGAACCCGCGCCTCGGCGAGGAGCAGTCGGGCCGGAGCAGCGGCGTCGTCCACGCCGGGATCTACTACGCGAAGGGGAGCCTGAAGGCGCGGCTCTGCGTCGAGGCGAACGCCCGCCTCCCCGAGCTCTGCCGCGCCCACGGCGTCCCGTTCGAGCGGACCGGCAAGCTCGTCGTCGCGCCGTCCCGCGGGGACCTGCCCGCCCTCGAGGCCGTGCGCGAGCGCGCCGCCGCGAACGGAGTCCCCGGCCTCGAGATGCTCGGCCGCGAAGGCGTGCACGCGCTCGAGCCGAGCCTCTCCGTCGAGGCCGCCCTCCTCGTCCCGACGACGGGGATCGTCGACCCGGCCGCCCTCGTCGCCGCGCTCGCCCGCCTCGCCGAGGCGCGCGGCGCCTCCGTCCTGACCGGCTTCGAGGTGGCGGCGATCGCGCCCCGCGGCGACGGCTTCGAGCTGACCGGGACGCGCGGCGGGCGCGTCGAGAGCTTCGAGGCGGGCCTCGTCGTCAACGCGGCCGGGCTCCGGTGCGACGTCGTCGGGAAGATGATCGACGCGTCGCTCGAGGCCGAGGTCGTCCCGCTCCGCGGCGAGTACTACCGCCTGTCGCGGGCGCGCCGCCCGGGGCTCCGGCTCTCGGGCCGGAACGTCTACCCCGTTCCCGAGCCGCTCGACCTGGGGCGCGAGACGATGTCGATCGTCGGCGCCCACCTGACGCCGACCTTCGCGCTCGCGGCCGACGGCTCGGCGGTCGTCGGCGACGTCTTCACCGTCGGCCCCGAGTTCCGCGTCGCCCCGGGGCGGGACGACTACGAGAGCGATCGCTTCCCCGTCGAGCGCTTCGTCGAGCGCGTCGGCCGCTACCTGCCTTCCCTCGAGGCGGCGGACCTCTCCGTCGACTACGCCGGGATCATGGTCCACCTCGCGGGGGCGGCCGACTGGGTCGTCCGTCGCGACGCGCGCCGCCCGAGCGCCGTCCAGCTCCTCGGGATCGACTCGCCCGGGCTCACCTGCTGCGTCGAGATCGCCCGCGAGGTCCGGCGCCTCGTCGCGCCGTAGCGAGCCTCAGCCCGCGAGCCCCGGGATCGTCGCGAACGGCTCCTCGCCCGGCGCGCGGCGCGCCGCGTACGGCCTCCGCGCGAGGAGCCACGCCGAGGCGAGGACGGCCGCCGCCACGAGGATCCCCGACTCGCCAACCCAGACCGACGCGCCCTTCGTCGAGGTGTCGAAGGCCCCCTGGATCGTCGCGTTCCACGCGCCGTGGAGGACGACCGCCGGCCAGACGCTCCCGGTCGAGAGGCGCAGCCAGGAGATCACGAAGCCGATGCCGACGACCGTCGCGAGGAAGACCGCGCCGGAGAGGACGCGGTTCTGCCCCGCCGCGTACTGGCCGCTCAGGACGAGCGGCAGGTGCCAGGCGCCCCAGATCAGCGCGCTGACGAGGACCGGCCGCGGCACCTCCGCCTCGACGAGCCGCGTCAGGAGGTAGCCGCGCCACCCGATCTCCTCGCCCGCCGCGGAGAGCATCGAGAGGAGCGAGACGAGCGTGAGCGCGAG
>JBDIBE010000330.1:0-4107 GCA_039812785.1 Thermoanaerobaculia bacterium
GTCGCCGTCCCTGCCGGAGCGGCGTGGGACGAGGCGCGGCGGCGGCTCGTCGGGGGCTTCGCGCACCAGCTCGGCGGGGCGCTCGAGATCCGGCGCGTGCGTCGTCGCCTCGCCGAGGCCGAGTCCGCCCGCGAGTCGGCTCGCGCCGCGATGGAGAGGAAGGGGGTCGTGCCCGCGGCCGTCTGCAGGACGTGCCGGCGGGTCGTCGCGGGGGAGGCGCGCTGCCCCGACGACGGGACGCCCCTCGACGCGCAGCTCCTCCCGTCCGTCGTCCGCGGCCGCTACCGGCTCGTCTCGCTCCTCGGAGAGGGCGGCATGGGGACGGTCTTCTCCGCGGAGGACCTCCGCCTCCCGCGCGAGGTCGCCATCAAGATCGTCCGCCCCGACCGGTCGGCCGACGCCGGGATGCGTCCCCGCTTTCTGCGCGAGGCGGGGACCCTCGCGCGCCTCTCGCACCCCGGCATCACCGCGCTCTTCGACGTCGGCGAGCTTCCGGACGGGGCGCTCTTCCTCGTGATGGAGCGCCTCCGGGGCCGCGACCTGGGGAGCCTCCTCGCCGCGGAGGGGCGCGGAGCCCCGGGAGACGTCGCCGAGGTCGCGCGCCAGGCCTCCGCGGCGCTCGCGGCCGCGCACCGCGCGGGCGTCGTCCACCGCGACGTCAAGCCGGACAACCTCGTCCTCTCGCGCGAGCGGGAGCAGCTTCGCGTGAAGGTCGTCGACTTCGGCCTCGCGCGCGAGGCCGCCGCAGAGCGGGGCCTGACGCAGACCGGCATGGTCGTCGGGACGCCCGCGTACATGGCGCCCGAGCAGGTGACGGGGGAGGACGTATCGCCGGCGACCGACCTCTACGCCCTCGCGGCCGTCCTCTGGGAGGCGCTCACGGGCGCGAGGCTCGTGAAGGCCGAGGCGGTCGGGACGATCTTCAACGAGATCCTCACCGCCGATCCTGCGCCCCCGTCTCTGCTCGATACCGGCCTGCCGCCGGACGTCGACGCGGCGCTCCTCGCGGCGCTCGCCAAGCGCCCGGCGGACCGCCCCTCCGACCTCGAGGCGTGGGGGAGCCGCCTCGCGGCGCTCCTCGAGGGTCTCCCCGCAGCAGGCCGGGGCTGGCGGAGAAGCCTCCCGCCGGAGCGGTGAAGGCCGCGCGTGCGAGACTCGGGCTCCCGTGGCCCGGCTCCCGAGCGCGTTCACCCCCCTCCGCCACCGCGACTTCCGGCTCCTCTGGTCGGGCTCGCTCGTCTCGAGCGTCGGGACCTGGATGCAGAAGGTCGCGCAGGGGTGGCTCGTCCTGACGATCACCGGCTCCCCCTTCTGGCTCGGGGTCGACGCGTTCCTCGGAGACGCCCCGTTCCTCGTCTTCTCGCTCTTCGGCGGCGTCCTTGCCGACCGCGCCGAGCGCCGGCGGATCCTGATGGCGTCGCAGGTCGTCCAGATGACGACCGCCTTCACGCTCGTCGCGCTCGTCCTGACCGGCCGCGCGACGCTCGCGTCCATCCTCGCCCTCTCGTTCACGTCCGGCCTCGCGCAGGCCTTCGGCGCCCCCGCCTTCCAGTCGCTCTTCCCGACCCTCGTCCCCGGCGAGGAGCTGCCGAAGGCGATCGCCCTCAACTCGATCCAGTTCAATTTCGCGCGCGTCGTCGGCCCCGGGATCGCGGGCCTCGCCTTCGACAGGATCGGCGCGGCCGGCTGCATGGGGCTGAACGGCCTCTCGTTCCTCGCCGTCGTCGTCGCGCTCTCGGCGATCCCGAGGCAGCCCGCGCCGGGGGGCGGGGAAGGGGGCGTCCTCGACGGCCTGCGCGAGGGCCTCGGCGTCGTCTGGAAGAGGTCCGAGCTGCGGGGCCTCGTCGGCCTCGCCTTCCTCGGGAGCTTCTGCGCGACGCCCGTCGTCACGTTCCTGCCGGTCTTCGCGAGGGACGTCTTCCGCGGCGGCGCCGGCCGCTACAGCGCCTTCCTCGCGGCCTTCGGGTGCGGGGCGGTCCTCGGCGGGATCTTCGTCGGGACGACCGCGGCGCGGATGCGGCGCCGCGGCCTCGTGAGCGCGGCCGGCCTCGTCGCCTTCGGCCTCCTCGCGGCCGCCTTCGGCCTTTCGCGCCTCCCCGCTCTCTCCCTCGTCCTCCTCGTCGCCGCGGGGGCCTGCCTCATGATCGTGAACTCGGGCTTCATGACCCTCGTGCAGACGAGCGTCGGCGACGAGCTCAGGGGCCGGGTCGTCAGCATCTACGGCCTCGCCTTCCGGGGCGGGATGCCGCTCGGGAACCTCGCGGCGGGCGCGGCGGCCTCGGCGGCAGGAGCGCCCGCCGTCCTCGTCGCCTGCGGCGGCGTCCTCGTCGCGGCCGGCGCGACGGTCCTCGCGCGGAGGGAACGGAGGGGCGTCGCCTCGATGTGAGGGGCCGTCAGGGCCAGGAGCGGAAGTCGGTCGTCGCCATGTCGAGCTCGACGCGTCGGCCCCGGTAGTCCATGTTCAGGAAGAGGGTCGACGGGACGCGGAGCCGCGGTGGCCCGCCGGGAGCCGGGATCTTCTCGAACTCGGCCCTGAGGAAGGCGATGTCGACGATCTCCCTCGAGACCGTCGTCTTCACCTCGATCGCCTCGACGAGCCGGCTCCTCTCGTCGAGGTAGAGCGTCGCCTCGTCCTGGGGCCGTGCGAGGCCGCGCCCGCGAAGCCTCACGAGGCCGGGCCGGTCCGGGTCGGGCGGGAGGAGCGACGCCGACTCCTCCCACGCCCTCGCCGCCTCGGGCGAGATCCGCGCGTAGAGCTGCATGAGGTCCATCGCCGCGTCCGCGAGCTTCTCCTCCTCGTCGAGCGTGAGGGGCTTCCAGCGGTCGGCGCGCGGGTCGTCGGGGCGGGGCGGCGGCGGCTCGGGGCGCTTGTCGTAACGGACCGTCTTCTTCCTCACGAGCCCGCCGTCGGGGCCGAGGTGGACGTCCTCGACCTTCGTCAGGCGGAGGACGCCGTCCACCTTCATCTCCGTCTTCAGCCGCCACTGGTAGCGGGCCAGGTCCTCGCGGCCCGCCTCGAGGCCCGAGGCGACGTCGGGCCTCGCCGTGGGCGGGGGCGGCTCGGCGGCGGCCATCGCGAGGGCGAGGAGCGGCGGGGCGAGGAGGAGGGCGGAGGACACGGCGCGATTCTTCCACAGCGGCCTCGGCCGGCTCGGTTAGGCTCGCGTGCGATGCGCATCGAGACGCTCGCCGTCCACGCCGCCTTCTCCGTCGACGCCGCGACCGGCGCGGTCGCGCCGCCGATCCACCTCTCGACGACCTACGCGCGCGACGAGGCCCTCGCTCCGATCTCGCCTCATACCTACGTCCGCGAGTCGAACCCGACGCAGGACCTCCTCGAGGAGGCGCTCTTCCGCCTGGAGGGAGGCGCGGCCTCGCTCGTCTTCGGGTCGGGGATGGCGGCCGGCCTCGCGCTCGTCCAGGCGCTCCCGCCCGAAAGCCACGTCGTCCTCCCCGAGGACGTCTACTACGGCTACAGGCTCGCGGCCCGGGAGTTCTTCCCGCAGTGGGGCCTCTCGGCGAGCCTCGCGGCGCTCGACCGGCCGGGGGCGCTCGAGGAGGCCCTCCGCCCCGGGACGCGCCTCGTCTGGCTCGAGAGCCCGTCGAACCCGCTCCTCCGCGTCACCGACCTCGCGCACTGCACGGCCGTCGCGAAGGCGGCGGGGGCGACGGTCGTCGTCGACAGCACGTTCGCGACGCCCGTCCTCCAGAGGCCGCTCGAGCTCGGCGCCGACGTCGTCCTCCACGCCACGACGAAGGGGATGGGAGGGCACAGCGACGTGCAGGGCGGGGCGCTCGTCTTCCGCGAGAAGGGCGAGCTCCTCGAGAAGGTCCGCCACGTGCGGCACGTCCTCGGCGCCGTCTCCTCGCCCTTCAACTCCTGGCTCGTCCTCCGCGGCCTCCGGACGCTCGCGGTGCGCGTGCCGCACCAGTCGGCCTCGGCCCTCGCCGTCGCGACGGCGCTCGAGCGGCACCCGGCCGTCTCCCGCGTGAACTACCCGGGCCTCCCGTCACATCCCGGCCACGCCGTGGCGACGCGGCAGATGAGCGCGTTCGGGTCGATGATCTCGTTCCACGTCCGGGAGGGGCGCGAGGCGGCGATCCGGG
>JBDIBE010000331.1:0-4074 GCA_039812785.1 Thermoanaerobaculia bacterium
GGCGACGGCGGGGGCCTGCCGGCCGCGCGAGGCCTGGAACGAGGCGACCATCGCGAGGTTCGTCAGGACGAGGACGACGAACGCGAAGAGGGGGAAGCTCTCGGAGCCCGGAAGCTCGGCGCCCATCGCGGCGAACGCGAGCACGGCCGTGACGAGGCCGCGCGGGAAGAGAGCGGCGACGTCGTTCGTCACCGCCGGCGCGAGCGGAAGGAGGCCGAGCCGGTTCACGGCGACGATCGCCGCGCGCCGGCCGAGGACGCACACCCCGGCGAAGGCGACCGCGGCGAGGCCGGTCTTCAGGCCGATCCCCTTCCAGTCGACGACGACGCCGAGGAAGACGAAGAAGAAGGTCAAGACGACGAAGGTCGTCTGCCGCATGAAGCGGTGGATCGCCTCGCGCATCTCCTCGAAGCTCTTCACGTCCTGAGCGGGCATTTCCCGCCGGAACGCGCGCTGCATGAGGACGGGCTCGTTCGACAGGACGACGCCGAACGCGACGACGGCGACGGCGGAGGCCCCGCCCATCGCGCTCACGGAGCCGTCGAGGAGGAGGGCGATCCCGAACGTCAGGGCCTCGCCGAGCCTCAGGGCGCCGGTCCCGGTCGCCCACCGCAGGTATCGGCTCCAGAGGAGGCCCACCCCGACCGCGACCGCGGCCCCGACCGCGAAGCCGACGACGGCGGAGCGCAGGACGAGCGACGGCACCGAGCCGCCGCCGAGGGCGCCGATCGCGATCTCGACGCCGAGGATGCCGAGGACGTCGGCGATCGCCGCGTCGAGGACGAGGCGCGTCCGCAGCTCCACGGGCAGGCCGAGCGTACCGAGCACCGGGAGGACGACGGCGCTCGACGGGACGCCGAGGAGCGATCCGAGGGCGACCGCCGACGGGCCCGGCAGGCCGAGGAGGCCGTGGGCGAAGAGGGCGATCGTCCCGGCCGTCAGGAGGAAGCTGAAGGCGGCGAGCAGCGTCCCCGCGGCGAGCCCCCGGATCGACTCGTCGAGGTCGAGGCCCATGCCGCTCTCGAGGAGGATCGTGACGAGGGCGAGGCCGCCGAAGTAGGGCGCCGCCTTGATGAATTCCGTGCCGGGCAGGAGCTTCAGGACGGGGCCGAGAAGGACGCCGAAGGCGATGAGGAGGACCGCCGCCGGCACGCGCGTCCGCTGGAAGAGGACGTCCGCCGCGTACGACAGGACGAGGAGCGCCCCGAGCAGCCAGAGGAACGCCGACGGAGTCACGGACGAATTCTAGGGGACGCGCCGGGCCGCCCCGCGGACGAAGGCCGGGACGCGAAGCGGGCGGCTCGCGCCGCCCGCTCCGTCCGGTTCCGAGTCCGGCTCGCGCCGGCGGAGGCTCAGGGCCGGCCGCCGTTGCCGTTCGGGCTCCCCGCGGGCCCCGTCGGGATTCCCGTCCCGTCGCAGGTGCCGGTGCCGGTCGTGCTGCCCGAGGGGCTTCCGGCCGGGCTGCCCGGCGCGTTCCCGGCCGGGCCGCTGCCGCCCGACCAGGCGGGCTTGCCGCTCGCCGCGCACGGGGCGATCCCCTCGACCGGCAGGCCCGCCGCGTCGTAGACGACCTTCGTCTCGCGCTCGGTGGAGACGATCGCCGCGAATTCGGCCGCGTCGAGGTACTGCGGGGCGTACGCGACGCCCTCGGCCTCGAGGAGGGAGACGAACGAGCGGAGGTGGTTGCGCGAGCCCTTCGCGAGGTTCTGCAGGACCGTGTCGACGTCCGCGTTGTCGGCGGCCTCGAGGAGGTCCTCGACGTCGGCGAGGTCGAGGTCCTCGATCGTCGCTCCGACGAAGTGCGCGTCGGCGAGGCTCAGGGAGCCCTTCTCGAGGAGGGCGACGTAGAGCGAGGCGAGGCGCGGGTCGGCGAAGACGCCGGGAGCCGCGGCGGCGGCCGGGTCGGCGAGCTCGTAGCGCTGGAGGAGGAAGAGGACGGCGTCCATGTGCTGCTGCTCGGAGGCGGCGATGTTCGTGAAGACGCGGTCGCCCCACTTCGCCGCGAGGGCGACGTAGACGTCGCGGGCGAGCTTCTCCTCCTCGCGGGTGAAGAGGAGCCCTGCCTTCTCGGCGTCGGAGAGCGGCTCGACGGGCAGGGTCGCGAGGTAGCTGCTGAGGCCGTTGCACGGCGGGGCGTCGGGCCTGGCCGGCGCGACGGGCGCCGACGGCCCGGCGGCGACGGCGGTCGCGGCGGCGGCGAGGAGGAGGACGAGGGCGGGGAGGAAGGTCTTCTTCACGGTTCTTCTCCTTTCGGACCCGTGGGTCCGTTCCATGCGGGCGCGTTCGAAGCGGGTTGGCTATCGCCGGGGGAAGGCCGGGCCCGGTCGGGCGGACCGGGCCGGCCGTGAGGATTCGTCGGAGGCGCCGGTCAGCCGCGGCCGCCGCGCCGACCGCCGCCGTTCCGCGAGCCGGAGGCGGAGCCGGACTGCGGGCCGGTGCCGGTGCAGGTCCCGGGGGCCGCCGAGCCGCGGCCGCTCGTCTTCCCGTAGCCGGTGCCGTCCTTCGGGCCGCTCCCGGCATTCCCGGTCCCGTCGCCCGGGCCGGCGCCGTTCGCGCGGCCGACGCTCTGCCCCGCCTGCGGCATCTCGCCCTTGTAAGGGGTGCCGTAGCCGGTGCCGTCCTTCGGGGCGGGGGCGGGCGCGGTGCCGTCGCCGGGGCCCATCTGCCGGCCGGCCTTGACCCCGGTGCCGTTCTGCGGCGCCTGCTGCGCCTGGGCGGGGAGGGCGAGCGTCCCGGCGAGGAGGAGGGCGCCCGCGAGAAGGGCCGTGATCTTCGTGCTGTTCATCGTCGTGTCTCCTTTCGTTCCTTCCGGGCTCCTCTCGTCGGCTCCCGGGTCGCCTCCCTTCATTCCAAGCGGCGTGCCACGCCCTGCGGCGCGGAGCGCAAACGATTGCTCTTCTTGTGTTTGTATGGATTCCGGGCGCCGGCGGCGACCCGCCGCGGACTGCAAGGGCTGCAGGACGGGTCGGCCTGGTGCAGTCCGGGTGGGTCAGTCGGACTCGGCGTCGTCCTCTTCGGTCCCGGCCGCGCCCCAGGCCTTCAGGCGCCGCGAGAGCGTCTTCCGCTCGATGCCGAGGATCCGGGCGGCCGCCGAGCGGTTCCCGCCCGTGGCCGCGAGGACCGAGAGCGTGTGACGCCTCTCGACCTCCTCGAGGCTCTCGAGGGGCGCGTCCGGAGCAGGGCCGGGAGCGGGGCGGAGCGCGGCCGGGGGCGTTTCCGCCTCCGCCGGCGCGGCGGCGCGCCCGAGGACGTCGAGGAGCCTCCTCGCGGCGGCCGCGTTCGAGAGGCCTCCGGTGTCGATGAGGAGCCGCCGCACGACCTGCTCGAGCTCGCGCACGTTGCCGGGCCAGGAGTGGGCCGCGAGCGTCTCGAGGAGCTCGGGGGTCGGGCCGCCCGCTTCCGGAAGGCCGAGCTCGCGGCACGCCGCGGCGCGGAAGTGCTCGACGAGGAGCGGCAGGTCCGCGAGGCGCTCCCGGAGCGCGGGGAGGCGGATCTCGTAGCCCGCGAGCCGGAAGTAGAGGTCCTGCCGGAAGCCGCCCGTCGCGGCGAGGGCGGCGAGGTCGCGGTGCGTCGCCGCGACGACGCGCACGTCGACCGGCTCGCTCCTCTCGGTCCCGACGGGGCGGACCGTCTTCTCCTGGAGGAAGCGGAGGAGCTTCGTCTGGAAGGCGGGGGAGACGTCGCCGATCTCGTCGAGGAAGACGGTCCCGCGGTGCGCCTCGCGGAGCGCCCCCTTGCGGTCGCGGTCGGCCCCCGTGAAGGCGCCGCGGACGTGCCCGAAGAGCTCGCTCTCGAGAAGCGTGTCGGTGATCGCCCCGCAGTGGACGGCGACGAACGGGCCGTCGGGGCGCGCACCGAAGGCGTGAAGGGCGCGCGCGACGAGCTCCTTGCCCGTCCCCGTCTCGCCGAGGACGAGGACCGTGACCGGGAGCCGCGCGACGCGGGCGACGGCGTTGTAGACCTCGACCATCGCCGGGTGCGAGCCGACGATCATGCTCCGGGGGCCGTCGGCGGCTGGAGCGGGGCCCGCGCCGCGCGGCGCGAGGGCGGCCGCGACGACGCCGACGAGCCGCG
>JBDIBE010000332.1:0-4049 GCA_039812785.1 Thermoanaerobaculia bacterium
CGCCGCTCGGGCGGGACCCGCGCGACGGCCGGCGGATGGCCGTCCGGGAGGACGGCAAGCCGGCGGTGACCCGCTGGACGACGCTCCGCCGCCATCCCTCTGTCGCCGACCTCGAGCTCGCGCCCGAGACCGGGCGGACGCACCAGATCCGCGTCCACCTCTCCGCGAAGGGGCACCCGCTCGTCGGCGACGACCTCTACGGCGGCGGCACGCGCTGGCGGGGCGTCCGCGACCCTTCGCTCCGCGCCGCCTTCGCCGCCGTGACGCACCCGCTCCTCCACGCCGCGCGCGTCGTCGTGCCGTCGCTCGGGCTCGACGTGGAGGCGCCGCTCCCGGAGGACTACGCCGCGCTCCTCGCCCTCCTCGGGCGCTGAGGCGGGCTACTCGTACCGGAGCGCTTCGATCGGGTCGATCGAGGCGGCGCGGAGCGCGGGGTAGAAGCCGGAGAGGAGCCCGACGGCGCCGGAGACGCCGGTCGAGAGCAGGAGGGAGAAGAGGGTCACGACCGTCGGCCACCCCGCGGAGGCGGCGACGACCTTCGCGATGAGGACCCCGAGCCCGACCCCGAGGAGGCCGCCGAGCGCGCTCAGCGCGAACGCCTCCACGACGAACTGGACGAGGACGTCCCTGCGCCGCGCCCCGATCGCGCGCCGGATGCCGATCTCGCGCGTCCGCTCGAGGACGGTCGCGAGCATGATGTTCATGATCCCGATGCCGCCGACGAGGAGCGAGATCCCCGCGATGCACCCCATCACGATGTTGAAGAGCCGCTGCGTCCGGCGGCTCTGCTGGAGGAGCGCCTCCGGGACGACGATCTCGAAGTCGGCCGCTCCGCCGTGGAGGCGGTCGAGGAGCGCGGACGCGAGCCGCGCCGCCTCCGTCGGCGAGGTCCCGTCGCGGAGCCTGACGACGAGCTCGGAGAGGGGCGACTCGAGCGGGTCGCGCTCGAGCTTGCGGAGCGCGGTCGTGTAGGGCAGGAGGATCTCGCGGGAGGTCGAGCCGACCGGGACGCCCTGGAAGCTCGAGGTCCCGCCGCCCGACGGGGCGAGGACGCCGACGACGGTCAGCCAGAGGTCGTTCACCTTCACCGTCCGGCCGAGCGCGGGGCCGAAGCCGAAGAGGTCCCGGCGCGCCTCGTCCCCGAGGACGCAGACCTGCGCGTGGGCCTCCTCGTCCTCCTTCGAGAGGAAGCGGCCGGCCGCGAGCGGGAGCTCGACGAGCTCGGCGTGGCGGAAGGAGACGCCCGAGAGCGTCGCCTCGCTCCGGCCCCCGCGGGCGCGGACGCTCCAGGCGTTCACCTTCACCCGCGGCCCGGCGAACGCCACGCCGGGCACCGCCTCCTCGATCCCCGCCGCGTCGCGGAGCGAGACGCCGATCGACTTCTTGCGGACCTCCTGGAGCTCGTCGGGGCGGAACTCCTTCGCGCGGACGAGGACGTTCGAGACGCCCATCCGCCGGATCATCTCGAGGGCCTGCCGCTCGGCCCCGGCGCCGATCGAGAGCATCGCGATCACGGCGCCCACTCCGAAGATCATCCCGAGCATCGTGAGCGCCGAGCGGAGCTTGTGCGCCGCGAGGCTCGCGAGCGCGCGCCGGAGCGACTCGCCGAGGCTCAAGAGACGCCTCCGACCGGCCCGCCGCCGGCGCCGGGAGAGGGCGTCGGCGACGGGGCCGCCTCGGGGTCGACGAGGGCGATGACGTCCCCCTCGGCGAGGCCCGACGCGACCGCGACCTTCCCGAGCGCGGAGCCGCCGAGCGTGACGGTCACGGGAGCGAAGCTCCCCCCCGAGAGCCTGTAGACGACGCTGTGTCCGCCCCGCTCGAAGACGGCCTGGCGGGGGACGACGAGGACGCCCTTCTCGATCCCGAGGTCGATGCGGGCCGCGACCCTCTGGCCCGGCTTCATGCGCGACGGGTCGGTCGCATCGAGGGAGAGGACGGCGCCGAAGTACTGGATCGGGACGTTGCGCAGCCGCGGCCGCGCGAGGGAGTCCACCGACTTCACCTTCGCCGGGACGGCGTCCTCGCCGCGCGACTCGAGGAGGACCGTGGCCGCCCGTCCGGGCGCGAGGCCGCCGGCGTCGACCTCGAGGACCCAGATCTCGGCCTCGAGGCGGGTCAGCTCCGGGATCTCCGCGAGGACCTGCCCGGACCAGACCGCCTGTCCCACCTGCGGCAGCTCGCCGCGCCAGTTCCGCTTCAGGACGACGATCCCGTCGTGCGGCGCCTTCAGCTCGAGCGCGGCGAGCTCGCGCTCGGCCTTGTCGATCTTCAGCTGGGCCTTGCGGACCTCGAGACCGACGAGGTCCCCGTTCGTCGCGGCGAGGGACCGGCGCTCCCGCTGCGAGGAGACGGCGTGGCGCTCCTTCCTCGTCGCGAGGCCGACGTCGATGTCCGCCTCGATGATCTCGTGCCTCGAGAAGAGCTCGGGGTCGCGGCTCTGGAACGTCTCGGCCGTCGTCCGCTCGAGCCGCGCCTGCTCGGCGTCGCGGCCGAGG
This sequence comes from Thermoanaerobaculia bacterium, assembly GCA_039812785.1. Classification (GTDB taxonomy): domain Bacteria; phylum Acidobacteriota; class Thermoanaerobaculia; order UBA5066; family UBA5066; genus UBA5066. The sequence continues at coordinate 2,499 of JBDIBE010000332.1, forward strand.
TTCGCGACGAGGGCGTCGGACTCGGCGTCGGACTTGGCCCCCTTCATCTCCGACGTCGCCCGCTCCGCCCGCCCTTCGGCGAGCGACTTGACCGTCTGGGAGGGGTCGAGGCGGAGGACGACGTCGCCCGCCTTCACGGGGCTGCCGTCGTCGATCATCCAGCCGATCTTCAGCGCGACGTCGTCCCCGGGGACCCGGACGGGCGCGGCCTCGACGGCGCGGAGGACCCCCTCCGCGAGCGCCGTCCGCGCGAGGTCGGAGCGCCGGACGACGAAGGTCGGCGTCTCGGGGAGCGACGCGGGCCGCAGGTGGGCGGCGCCGAGCGCGAGGGCCGCCGCGGCGGCCGCGCCGACGGCGAGGAGGAGTGGAAGGCGCGGCCTCACGACGGCGTCCCTCCCGCCGCGGGGGCGGCGGCCCGGAGGATCGCGTCCCCCTCGGAGAGCCCGGAGAGGACCTCGACCCATTCCGCGTTCCGCCGTCCGACCCTGATCCCGACGAGCCGGGCGCCGCCCCGGCGCGGGACCCAGACGAAGGCCCCCGCCTCGGTCGCCACGACGGCGTCGGCCGGGACGACGAGGGCCCGGGGGACCCGGCCCGTCTCGACGCGTCCCCGGAGCCGCATCCCCGGCTTCATCTTCTCGGTGTCGACGCGGCCGATCGAGACGGCGAGCCTCGCGACCTTGAGCGGGAGGAGGGCCGAGGCGCGCTGGACGGTCCGCTGGACCGAGCGGACCGTGCCGCGGAGCTCGGCGTCGGGGCGGGCGTCGAGGCGGAACGTGACCGCCGCGCCTTCCCGGACGACCCCGGCGTCCGCCTCGTCCACCTCGGCCTGGGCGCCGAGGCGCGCGAGGTCGGGGACCTCGACGACCTTCTCCCCGAACCAGCAGGTGTCCCCGACCTTCTTCTTCTCGCCGTTCCAGTTCGGGACGTGGAGGACCGTGCCGTCCCGCGGCGAGGGGACGGTCATCCGCGCGATCGCCGTCGTCAGCTCCGAGGCGCGCAGCGCGGCGCGCTTCCTCCGCTCCTCGAGGTAGGAGAGCTCCGCGCGGGCGTGGCGCGCGTTCGCCTCGAGGCGGCGGTCGAGGAAGGAGACCTCGGTCTCGGCGAGCGCGAGGTCGATCCGCGCCTTGCGCAGGTCGTTCGCCCCGGCGACCTCGGCCGGGACGTCGACCTTGAGGGCGGCCTTGGCCCGGCGGGCCTCCGCCTGGGCCCGCTGGAGCTCGAGGTCGGAGCGCGTCAGGGCCTGCGTCCTCCGGAGGCGCTCGATCTGCTTGGCGGCCGACTCCGCCTCGTTGCGCCGCTCCTCGAGGCGCTGCCTCACGGTCGACGTGTCGAAGCCGAGGATCGGCTGCCCCTTCTTCACGCGCGTCCCTTCCGGCGCGAGGAGGGCGATCCGGTACTCCCAGACGTCGGGGAGGCGGACCGGCCCGATCGACTCCGGGTCGAGGGCGGCGAGCTCGCCCTTCATCTCGACGGAGAGGACGAGGTCGCGGCGCTCGGCCCTCGCCGTGCGCGCGCCGGCCGGCTCGGGCGGCAAGCCGCGCCGCGCCT
>JBDIBE010000333.1:0-4013 GCA_039812785.1 Thermoanaerobaculia bacterium
GCCTGCTCGCCGGCGCCTCCGCCGGCCCCGCCCCCGGCGCCGACGCCCGCGCCGACGCCCGTCCCGACGCGCGAGGTCCTTCCGAAGGTCGGCCTCGCTCTCGGGGGCGGCGGCGCGCGCGGCTTCGCCGAGATCGGCGTCCTCCGCGTCCTCGAGCAGGAGAAGATCCCGATCGCCGCGGTCGCCGGGACGTCCGTCGGGAGCCTCGTCGGGGCGCTCTACGCCGACACCGGAAGGGTCCTCGACGCCGAGTTCCACGCCGTCGCCGTCACGGACGAGGACCTCTTCGACTACCGCGCCTTCGCCGTCTTCTCGGGCGGCTTCGTGAAGGGCGAGCGGCTCCGGCAGTTCCTCGGCGCGAACCTGAAGAGCCGGTCGATCGAGCAGATGAAGGTGCCGTACGCCGCCGTCGCCGTCGACGTCGCGGCCGGGAGGACGGTCGTCTTCCGGAGCGGCCCGATCGCCCCCGCCGTCCACGCCTCCTGCGCCATCCCCGGCGTCTTCGTCCCGGTCACCATCGGGGGGAGGACGTACGTCGACGGAGGCGTCATGAATCCCGTCCCGGCCGACGTGGTCCGCTCCATGGGCGCCGACGTCGTGATCGCCGTCGCCATCCCGGCCGCCACGCCCTCGGCCGTCCCGACGAACCCCGTCGCCGTCGCCTACCAGTCGGTGATGATCATGTCGGCCGAGATCGGACGACTCCGCGCCCGCGAGGCCGACGTCGTCGTGACGCCCGAGGTCGGCGGCATCGCGTACGACGACTTCACGCAGAAGAAGCAGCTCATCGCCGCCGGCGAGGAGGCGGCCCGGAAGGCGCTCCCGGCGATCCGGGCGGCCCTCGCGGCGAAGACCCGGCGCGTCCCCGCCTCCTGACGGGACCGGGCCGAAAGGGCTAGGATGGCGCCGTGCTCGGAGGCCCGACCCAACCCTCGCTTCGAGACCTCTGGACCACGGAGGACGAAGAAGACGTCCGCGCGTTCCTGGAGGCCTGCAGGGCGGAGGACCTCCTCGCCGCGCTCCTCGCGATCGAAGGGCGCCCGCATGCCGAGAGGCTCGAGGCCGAGGCGCAGCTGACGGCCTGGGCGGCGGTCGCGGCGCGCCGCCTCGCGCTCCTCCCGTCGCGCGGGCCGTTCGCGCTCTCGAGGCTCCTGCGCGGGCTCCTCGTCGACGACCTCGGCTTCCGCGGCGACACCGAGGACTACTCCGCGACGCGCAACTGCTGCATCCACCAGGTCCTGGCCCGCCGCCGGGGGATGCCGATCCTCCTCGCCTGCGTCTGGATCGAGGTCGGCCGGAGGGCCGGCATCGACGTCGACGGGATCGGGATGCCGGGCCACTTCCTCGTTCGCGTCGGGGGGCCCGCGGGCGTCCACGTCGACGCCTTCGACGGCGGGCAGGAGCTCTCCCGCGAGGGCTGCCGGGGCCTCCACGACCGGATCGCCGGCCCGAAATCGCGCTGGAGCGACGACTTCCTCCGCGCGAGCGCCGTGGACCAGATCGTCGAGCGCGTCCTCAACAACCTCGCCGCGACGACGCGCGACGAGCACGACGTCGCCGGGAGCTACCGCGTCGCGACGTTCCTCGCCGCGCTCCGCCCCTCCTCGCCCGAGCGGACTCTCCAGAAGGCGATGACGGCCGCGGCCGTCGGCGTCACGGAGGAGGCCGCGTCGTGCTTCGCCGACGTCATCGAGCGCTTCCCCGACTCGCCCGAGGCCGAGCGCGCCTCGGCGGGGCTCGACGCCCTCGGGTCGGGGCTCACCGTTCACTGACGGGGCGGCGGCTCAGCGGGAGACCGGGGGCGGTGCGAAGAGCGCGTCGTCGAGCTTCGCCTTCTCGGCGTCGAGGTACTCGACGACGGTCGTCCCGGGGCGGAGCGCGTCGACGATCGTCATCTTCGTGACGGTCGGGACGCCGCGCAGGGCCCCCCACTCGTCGAAGGTCGCCTCGCGGGCCGTTTTGCCCGACGGGAGGAGGAAGACCATCTTGCGGATCCGGCTCTCGCCGCGGTCGATCCAGACGCGCAGCACCGGGAACGCCGGGTCTCGCCCCTTCTTCGCCCGGAGGAGGAGGACGTCGCACGTCCGCCCGGAGAGCTCCTCGCTCCGCTCGAGCGTCGCGTCGTAGTCGTCGACGAGCCGCGTCCGCGCGACGTCGGCGACGGCGAATCCTCCCGTGACGCGGTGGCTGCGGGGGACCCTGATCGGGTTCCTCGTCCCGGGGAGGACGAGCCAGGCGTCCTTCCCGTTCACGATCAGCGCCTTTCCCTGGTCCTCCGGCGCGAGGAACTCGATCCGGATCTTCTCCGGCCCTTTCACGAAGACGGCGAACTCGCCGCCGAACGAGCCCTTGCCGCCGGGCTGCGCCCCGCTCACCCGGAGCTTCATCCGCGCCTCGGAGAGCGCCGTCCGCGGGGCGTCGGCCCGGGCGAGGATCGCGGCCGCGTCGTCTCCCTTCGCCGGGTGGACCGCGGCGAGGAGGAGGAGCGCGAGAACGAGGAGGACGAGCCCCGCCGCGAGGCGCCGGTCAGACATGCGCGAGCGCCTCCACCGGGTCGAGGCGCGCCGCCCGCCGGGCCGGCCACCAGGACGCCGCCAGGAGCGTCGTCGTCATCAGGAGGAAGCCGACGACGTAGGCGAGCGGGATCAGCTCGACGTCGAGGACGCCCCCGCTCGTCGCCCCGGGAGGCGGCGGGAGGTCGATCCGGGCGGCGTTGACCGCGGCGCGGATGAGGAGCGAGAGGAGGGCGCCCGCCACGGAGCCGCCGATCCCCATCAGGAGGCCTTCGGCGAGAAAGAGGTTCCTCACCTGGGCGCGCTCCATGCCGATCGCGAGAAGCGTCCCGACCTCGCGCGTCCTCTCGAAGACGGACATCGTCATCGTGTTCGCCGCGGCGAGGACGACGACCGTCGCGAGGACGAGGCCGGTGAAGAGGAAGATCGCCGCGTAGAGCCGCCTCACCGCGAGGTAGAACGGGGCGCTCTCGATCCAGGTCTTCACGCTCGCCGCCACGCCGGCGCGGTGAAGGCGGGCGCGGAGCGCCCCGGCCGCCTTCTCGAGGTCGACGCCCGGCCGCAGCGTCACGGCGATCGAGGTCGCCTTCCCCTCCGCCTTCAGGAGGCGCGCCGCCGGGGCGTACGGGAGGAAGAGGATCCGGTCGTCGAGCTCCTTGATGGGCCATCGAAGGACGGCGACGACCGTCGCGTCGACGGCGTTGAGGCCGCCGTCGGGCGTCGTCGTCATGACGGTCACGAGGTCCCCGACGCCCGCGCCGATGGAGCGCGCGAGGCCTCCGCCGAGCATCACCTCGTCGGCCTCGGGGTCGGCGAAGAACGTCCCCGACGCCACGGCCTCGGCCGCGAGCGTCGCCTTCTTCTCGAGCGCCGGGACGGTCCCGGTGCCCATGTAGCCGACGCTCCTCTCGCCGTGGGCGACGAGGCCGAAGAAGGAGAGGCGCGGCATCGCCTGGAGGACGTCCGGGTCGGAGGCGACGCTCGCCGTCAGCGCCTCCGCGCCGTCGAGGAGCATCGTCGAGGCCTCCTCGTCGGTCTTCCCCGCCGCCTCGGCCGAGAGGACCCGGAGGTGCCCTCCCTGGCCCCGGATCGTGATCGCCTTCAGCCCTCCGAACGTCTGGGCGACGAAGCCGGCCGTCATCGTCGCGGCGACGTAGCCGACGACGACGATCGTCCCCGTAAGGATCGTCCGGCGGCGGTGGCGGAAGAGGTTCCGCGCCGCGAGGCGCCACCAGCGGAGCGTCATGCCGCCCCCTTCGCGACCCGCTCGTCGGACGCGATCCGCCCGTCGACGAGCCGGAGCCGCCGCGGGACGCGGTCGACGATGCGCGCGTCGTGGCTCGAGAAGAGGAAGGCGATTCCCTTCTCCGCGTGGAGCGCGTCGAAGAGGTCGAGGAGGCGCGCCGCCGTCTCGGCGTCGAGCGAGGCCGTCGGCTCGTCGGCGAGGACGAGGGCGGGCGCACCGACGATCGCGCGCGCCACGGCGACCCGCTGCCGCTG
>JBDIBE010000334.1:0-4013 GCA_039812785.1 Thermoanaerobaculia bacterium
GAGGTGATCGGACCGGACGGCCCGTTCAAGGGCTCGTTCGTCGCCACCGTCGTGAAGTGATCGGGGCCCGGAGAGACGCGCGTGAAGACGCATAGAGCGTTCGTCCTCCTCGCGGCGGCGGCGGCGGCCCTCACGGCGTTCGGCGTCTCGCCCGCCGTCCTCGATCTCCACGGGCTGAAGTCGACCCCTTCCATCCCGTTCTCCGCCCCCGAGCCGGCGGGCCTCGACGCCGTCCGCGTCGTCCACCCCCCGGGCGCGAAGCCGGGAGGAGAGAAGCTGGCGCTGACGGCCGTCGCCTTCCCGAAGGACTCGGGAATGACGGACTCGGAGCTCCTCGACTACGTGAAGACGACCTTCCTCGCGACGTCGGCGCCGGGGCGCAGGGTCGTCCGGACCTTCCTGGGAAGGGAGGTCGCGGGAGAGGGCCTCCAGAAGAAGGTCCCGGCCCCGTCCGCCGCCGAGGTCTACGTCGTCACGAAGAAGGGCGGAGACAAGGTCGTTCTCGCCTTCGTCTTCGAGCCGGGCTTCGCGGACCGGACCGAGCAGGCCATCGCCGCCATCGCGTCGACGATGAAGGAGTAGCGCCCGGGCGGGAGGGGACGCCGCGGCTGCGGCGTCCCCTCGAGCGCCCGATCGCGCCGGAAGGGCTACCTGTAGACCTTCTCGAGGAGCTTGCCGGCGAGCTTCTTCCCGAAGTCGACCTTCTCGTGACTCGCCCACGTCTTGGGCTGCCACGTCACGCGGAAGACGTCCTGTCCCTTCAGGACGACGATGACCGTCGCCCCGGTGACGAAGTCGCACATGTAGGCCTTGTCGCCGACGCCCGGCACGTCCACGACGGATCCCGCGACGGCGAAGCCCTTCGTGCTCTCGAACTCCGTTTCGCCCCCGCCGACGACGGCGGAGAAGGTGATGACGGAGAAGTCCTTCCCCGGGACGTTGTAGCCGCTCGAGGGGCGGCCCTCCTGCGCCTTGCTCGCCGCGTCGGGGAACACCGTCATCGACTCCCCGGTGACCTCGCCGACGTCGGCCGGGGAGAGCGCGTCCAGCATGGCCCATCCCTTCGGAAGGCCGATCTCCTTCTTCGCGGAGGCCGCGGGCTTCGCGGCGGGACCGCTTCCGGCGGCGGGGGCCTCCTTCGGGCCGCCGCAACCCGGGAGAAGAGCCAGGAACGTGGCGAAGGCGAGAGCGGAGAGGCTGCGGAACGAGCTCATCGAACGTCCTCCTGTCGGTTCGTTCCCCGGACCCGGGAAATGGGGCTCTCCCGATCATGCGCCGGGATGCGGGCCCTGACCAGACAATCCGGCCTGACAATCCGGACCCGCCCGGTCCGAAAGTGCGCGGCGAAGGGCCCTGGCCGCTCGCCGCGCGCGCTCCGTGCCATACTCGCCAATCGGCCGGTCAGCACGACGTTTCGGCACGCGGCGAAGCAATGGCGGCGTGCCGCCTCTCCTGCGGGCCCGGCCGGAAGGAGGACGCCGATGAAGAGCCGATTCCGCCTCGTTCCCCTCGCGACGGCCGCGCTCCTGGCGCTGGCCCCGGCCGCCTGCGCGAAGAAGGAGGCTCCCGCGCCGGCCGCGGCTCCCGTCGCCGCGGCTCCCGCCGCGGCGCCCGCGCCCGCGCAGCCGGTGTGCAAGGAGGGCTCCCGCAGGGACTACCCGGACGGCAAGCTGAAGGAGTGCCTCCTCGCGCAGGACTGGGTCTCCGGGCCGTACACCTGCCGGGTCAACTGGAGCCTCGTCCTCTACCCCGGCGGCGCGCTCAAGGAGTGCAAGATCGCCGGGACGGCGACGTTCGACGGGCTCGTCGTGAAGGACTCGCTCGCCCTCTACGAGGACGGGAAGTTCAAGCGGGGGATCCTCGCGGCCGCGAAGACCTTCGGCGACGTCGAGGGGCGGGAGGGCGACTGGGTCACGCTCTACCCGACCGGCGCGCTGAACCGGCTCGAGCTTTCGGCCGGCCCGCGGACGATCCAGGGCTACCCGTGCAAGGGGAGCGAGAACTACTTCCACGAGAACGGGAAGCTGAAGAAGTGCACCCTCGGCGAGCCGTTCAAGCAGGGGGAGAAGGAGATCCCGGCCGGGACGCTCCTCTGCTTCGACGAGGGCGGCCAGCCGAAGGAGCCCTGCACCCTGATGACGCCCTGAGAGACGGGCCGGGCCCGCGGAAGCGGGCCCGGCCGCCCGGGCTCGGGACGGGGACCTACTTCGGGAGCGGCTTGCGGTCGCCCTGGTGGGTCAGCTCGAGGCGGCCGAAGCCGCCGCCGATGAGCGAGCGCTGGTGGAAGGTGCAGACCTTGTAGTAGCAGCCGTTGCCGTCGCACGCTTCCGCTGCGGCGTCCAGGTGCCGCGACTCGACGGGACTGTCGCCCCCGGCGACGCGGTCGATCCACCAGTCCTTGTCGACGATGACGAGCCGCCGGATCCCGCGCCAGCCGGCGTTCTCGAGGAGCTTCCGCATGCCCGACTCGAGCGCCGCGTCCTTCATGCGCGCCTCGGGAAACGTCGCGGAGGCGGCCACGGCGCCCTTCATCTGCTCGTGCAGCTTCGCGTAGGCGGCGTAGTCGCTCCCGTCCACGGTGAACGTCCCCGTCGCCTTCGAGCTCCCGAAGTCGAAGTCGCGGAGGACGACGGTGTGGCGCCCGGGGGTCAGCTGTCCGAGGAAGAACGTGTACGCCTCGGGGCCGACCTTGAGGTTCTTGTGGCCCGAGCCCCACTCGATTCCCGGGTCCCTGTAGGCGGTCATGGCGGCGGGGTCGGGGGCGACGTCGATCCTAAGGAACCTCTCCTTGAGGAGAGCCTTGTTCCGGAACGTGACGTACTGGTAGTGGACGGGCTGCCCGTCGATCTCGAACCGGATCATCACCTGGTCCTTGCCGGGGTAGGTCTCGGCGAGCGGCCGATCCCACTGCATGAGCGCGTAGATCCTCTCGCCGGCCTTGAAGGACGTCGCCAGCGCCGTCGGCGAGGCCGGGTCGATCGGCTTCGTCGAGAAGACGACCTTTCCGGCGCCGAGGGCCGGCAGGGGAACGGCGAGGAGCGCGAAGAGCGCGAGGCACGCGACGGGCGACCGCGGAGCCTGGGCCATGAGTTCCTCCTTTGGCGAAGTGACGATCATCGTACCCCCGGGCGACGGCGCGGGCCTCGGCAGGGCCGGAGCGGGCGCCGGGCGCGGCCCGGCGTAGCATCCGCGGATGGACGCGGCGCACGCGACCTGCGACATCTGCCGGGCGCTCCGGCCCGTCGAGCGGTCCCTCTACAAGCACGGGTGGGAGGAGCGCGACGCGCCCCTTCCCCGGGCCGCGAACCGTCTCGTGGAGCTCGCGATCACGGGGCGCGAGGACGAGCGGCGCCGCCCCCGGCTCTGCCCTCTCTGCGGGGCCCTCTATTCCTGCGAGTCGCGGTACGAGTACCTCGTGAACGGCAGCGAGGACGAGGAGGAGCTCAGGCGCCTCTCGGAGGCCGAGGCGCGGGCCTGGCTCGGCGACGGGCTCGTCGACGCGCTGCCGAGACCGCTCCTCGTCCCCCTCCGCGAGACCGTCGTGAACGAGCGCGTGGCCGTCTACTCGACCGGGGGCGAGGACGTCCTGTCGGCATGGGGGGCGAACGCCGTAGCCGTCCTCGGCGACGGGGAGACGCTTCTCGTCGACCCGCTCGTCGCGCCGGCCTACGCGCGCGACCTGACGTGGCTCCTCGCCGCCCGGCGGGCCGGGCGCGTCGCCACGGTCGTCGCGACGCACCACCACAGCGACCACTCCGTCGGGGCGTCGGTCTTCACGGCGCGGGGCGCAGGGTTCGTCGCGCACGCCGCGGCGGCCGCGAGGATGGCCGCCGAGCAGCCGGCGCTGCTCGAGGAGAGGCGGGCGAGGCCGGAGCTGCGATGGCTCTTCGCCGACGCCGTCCCGGCGGCGCCGACGCGGACCGTGACGGCCCCCCTCGAGCTCTCCGTCGGCGGCCTTCGCGCCGTCGTCCGTCCGTGCGGCCCGGCGCACACCCCGGGCGACCTTCGCGTCG
>JBDIBE010000335.1:0-4010 GCA_039812785.1 Thermoanaerobaculia bacterium
GAACCGCCGGATGCGGACCCGCATGTCCGGTGGTGTGGGAGGGGAGCGGCGGCCACCTGCCGCCGCCCCCTATCCCGATCTCCCTTCCGGCCGGGGGGCCGCCCTCGGGGGAAGGCGGCGCCGGGGCTCCGTCGACGCCCTGACTGCCGCGCGCGGCACCGCGGCCGGGTGGTAGGTTGCCCGGGATGACGAGCCCGAGCGCGAGACCGTCCGGCCGCGAAGCCCCGATGGCGATCCTGCGGCGCTACCTGCGGCCGCATCGCGGGCTCGTGTCGGCGACGCTCCTCCTCGCGGGCCTCGCGCAGGTCCTGACGCTCGTCGACCCGCTCATCTTCGGCCGGATCGTCGACCGTTACGTCCTCGACGCCGGGGGGCGCCCCGAGGGTGAGCTCGTCCGGGGCGCGCTCCTCTGGCTCCTCGTCGCCGCGGCCGTCGCCCTCGCCGCCCGCCTCGCCTCCGCGCTCCAGGAGTACGTGATGCGGCTCCTCGTCCAGAGCGTCGGCCGGGCGATGTTCGACGACGGCCTCCGCCGGACGCTCCGGCTCGCGTTCGAGGAGACCGAGGAGCGGTCGAGCGGCGAGACGATGGCGCTCCTGACGAAGGTGAGGACCGACACGGAGCGGTTCGTGAACGCCTTCGTCACCGTCCTCTACTCCTCGCTCGTCGGCGTCGGCTTCCTCGTCTGGTACGGCGTCACCCGACACTGGCTCCTCATCCCGGCGTTCGGGATCGGCGTCCTCGTCCTCGGCTCGCTGACGGGGCTCCTCAGCAGGCGGATCAAGACCGTCCAGCGGCAGGTCGTCCGCGAGACGGCGAAGATGTCGGGCGCGATCACCGAGTCGCTCCGGAACATCGAGCTCGTGAGGAGCCTCGGCCTCGCCCGGGCCGAGTCCCGGCGCCTCGCCGGCTACACGCAGCGGATCTTCGACCTCGAGATGGCGAAGGTGAGGCGCGTGCGGGGGCTCGCCTTCCTGCAGGCGGCGATCATCAACGTCCTCCGGCAGTCGATCCTCTTCATCCTCCTCTGGCTCATCTTCCGGAGGGTCCTCTCCCCGGGGGAGCTCATCGCCTTCCAGTTCATCCTGAACACGATCTTCGGCCCGCTCCAGCAGATGGGGAACGTCCTCCTCAACCACCGGGAGGCCGAGGCCTCGCTCGCCGCGTTCGGGCGCCTCCTCGCGACGCCGGTCGAGGAGCGTCCCGAGGAGCCCGTCGACGTCGGCGAGATCTCGAGCCTCCGCTTCGAGGACGTCTCGTTCCGCTACCGAGGGGCCTCCGAGGACGCGCTCGATCACATCGGCTTCTCGGCGGAGCTCGGCGACACCGTCGCCTTCGTCGGGCCGTCCGGCTCGGGGAAGTCGACGCTCGTCAAGCTCCTCGTCGGCCTCTACCGGCCGACGTCGGGCGTCATCACGATCGACGGCGTGCCGATCCACGAGCTCCGCGTGAACCGGGTGAGGCGGCAGGTCGGCTTCGTGACGCAGGACCCGCAGCTCTTCTCGGGGACGATCCGCGAGAACCTCCGGCTCGTGAAGGAGGACGCGACGGACGGGGAGATGCTCGAGGCGCTCCGCCGGGCTTCCGCGATGCCCCTCCTCGAGCGCTCTCCCCTCGGCCTCGACACGCGCCTCGGCGAGGGGGGCCTCCGCGTCTCGGGAGGCGAGCGCCAGCGCCTCTCGATCGCCCGGGCGCTCCTCAGGCGGCCGCGGCTCCTCATCTTCGACGAGGCGACCTCGGCGCTCGACTCGATCACCGAGCAGGAGATCGCGGCCTCGGTCCGCGAGGTCTCGGGGAGCCGGCAGCACATGGTGATCCTCATCGCGCACCGGCTCAGCACCGTCGCGCACGCCGGGACGATCCACGTCCTCGAGCGCGGCCGCATCGTCGAGACGGGGAGCCACGACGAGCTCGTCGAGAAGCGCGGCCTCTACTACGCGATGTGGCGCCAGCAGATCGGCGAGCGGGAGACGTGGGGCGCGGCCGACGCGGTGGACGCCGTGGCGGCGGAGGCGGCGGGCCCCGACGAGGCGGCGGCGGGGGATCCGTAGGCCCGGGGCCTCGCTCGGGCCGAGGCTTCCGGCGAGAGGCGCCCGGACGAGGCCGGAAAACGACGACGCCCCGGGACCCGAGGGTCCCGGGGCGCGAGGAAGGCCTGGTCGCGGGGCCGGCTACGCCACGGCCCGGCGGACCGCGAAGGCGCCGGCGGCGGCGACGAGGACTCCGAGGAGGGCGAGGCCGAGCGAGCCGAGCGCGGGTATGGTCCGGCTGCCAAACTCCGCGGCCTCGTAGGCGCCGATGTCCGGGGCGCCGAGGCGGGCGACGCCGCGCTGGTCGGTCGAGAGCCCGGCGGCCGGGTCCCCGGCATCGATCGCGATGCTGGCGGGGAGCAGGGCATTCGTGTAGGTCTGGGCGCCGTTGAGGGCGATCGCGGCGATGCCGGCGGTCACGTTGAGGAGGTTGCCGGTCGTGACGCCGTTGATCGTCACCTCGCCTTCGCCGTCCGACGTGTCGCCGATCAGGTTGTGCCCCAGGGAGTCCATGACGCCGTGCCAGTCGGGCGCGCCGCCGGCATCCGTGTTCTCCGCGACGAGCGTGTTGTGGACGATCGCGGGGGTGTCGTTGCCCCAGATCGCCCCGCCGATGCCGCCGCTCGAGTTGTGGGCGAAAGTGACGTTCACGAGCGTCGCCTCGCCGCCGTCGAGCGACATCGCCCCGCCGTCGCTGCCGGCGATGTTGTCGCTGAGAGTGGAGTTGCGGATCGTCAGGGTCCCGTAGTCCTCGATCGCGCCGCCGTAGTCCTCGGTCGCCGTGTTCCCCGTGAGGCTCGAGCTCGTGATCGTCAGGGTCCCGTTGTTCAGGATCGCTCCCCCGTAGAAGTCGGCGGTGTTGCCCGTGAGGCGGCAGTTGTCGACCGTGAGCGTCCCGTCGTTGTAGATCGCGCCCCCGTCGCCCTCCGCGGCGTATCCGCCGGTGAGGGCGAGCCCCGAGATCGAGACGGTGACGTCGGCCGGGACGTAGAAGAGAGAGCTGGAGCCTCCCCCGTCGATCGCGAGCTGGGACGCGCCCGGGCCGGTGATCGCGAGGTCGACGGGGATCGTGATCTCGCCGCTCGTCAGCGCGATCGTCCCGGTCACGGCGAAGGTGACGGTGTCGCCCGGGGCCGCGGCGGCGACGACGTCGCGGAGCGACCCGGCGCCCGAGTCGGCGGTCGACGTGACGCTCAGCGTCGCGAGCGCGCGGACGGACTTCGCGGAAACGCCCTGCGGCGCGACGCGCGTCCGGGACGGCGCGCCCGGCGCGGACGGACGCCTCCCGTGGGTCCCGGCGATCGCGGGCGACGCGAAGAGGATCGCGGCACCGAACGCGGCGCCGAGAACGAAGGCTGACCCGCGGGCCGCATGGACGACGGACGAATGAGCGTGACCGCCCTCTCTCTTCATTGCACGTTCTCCTCCAGCGGGAAAGTCTAGTCCCGGCACGGGGCGGCGATGCACAAGAGAATTCGTCTCGATCGGGGACGGCCCAGGAGCGGCCCGCCGCGCTCGCGTCACGGGCACTGGATGAGACCCTGGGCCCAGAGGCAGCCGCCGCAGGCGGGGAGGGGCGAGCCGGTGCAGTCGAGGCGGTTGTCGTCGGCGAGCTCGCACGTGTTGCAGGAGCAGCACGGCGAGAAGTCGAAGGAGCGGATTCGGCGGCGGAGCGCGACGTAGGCAGGGTCGTTCCAGATGTCGGAGAGGCTCCGCTCGCGGAGGCTTCCGACGGAGAAGGGGTACGAATGGCGGAGGCGCTGGCCGAGCCAGTAGGCGTGCTCGTGGAAGAGGGGAAGGCAGGGGCTGACGCTGCCGTCCCATCGGACGGCCGTGCTCCCCGCCTCGACGAACGGGCAGAAGTTCCTCCCGCGCGCGGCGGAGTGCCGGAGGCGGACCTCGGCGGGGGCCTCGGCGACGACCCCGGCGAGGGCGCTCCGCACCTCGTCCGTAGGCTCGAGGCGGGGGAGGAGGACGTCGGGC
>JBDIBE010000336.1:0-4010 GCA_039812785.1 Thermoanaerobaculia bacterium
TCCGACCCGTCGTAGGGCGTCGTCCCGTCCGTCCCTTCGCGGCGGATCGGCAACAGCCCCGCGGGCCGCCACCCGATCGCCCCCGAGGCGGACGCCCAGACGACGTTCTGCGGCGGCCCCGTGAACCCGTCGAACGCCGCGAGCGCCGCCGCCTCGTCGGAGGCGCGGAGGAAGTCCGCGTTCGGCACGCGCAGGTTCGCGGGGTCGAGCGCCGTCCAGCGGAGCGCGAGGTCGTTCTCGAGGAGAGGGCCGATCGACGTCGACCGGACGACGAGCGCCTCGTCCTCCGCGCCGCGGACGCGGATCGTCTCCGTCCTCTCGACGACCGCCTCGAACCCGTCGCCGCGCCGCGCCCGCCCCTTCTCGATCCGCTCGCGGTAGAGGTCCTGCACGTCGGCGCCGAGGTTCGTGAAGCTCCAGGCGATCAGGTCGGTCCGCCCGATCGTGAGCGCCGGCAGCCCCGGCAGCGCCAGCCCCTCGGCCGCCCGCCCCGCGATCACGAAGCGCAGCGGCAGCCAGATGACCGGCATCTCGAGGCCGAGGTGCGGGTCGCCGGCGAGGATCGCCGCGCCGCTCTTCGTCAGCGCGCCCGAGACCGCGAACGCGTTCGACCCGGCGACGCCGTCCTCGTCCGGCAGCTCGAGCGCGGCGGCCTTCGGCAGCTCGCGCGGCGCCGCCGCCTCGACGACCGGGAGCGGGGGAGGGGAGAGCGGGGCCGAATCGGCCACGAGGAGGACGTCGTCCTTCGTCGCGCGCGGCGTCAGGAACGCCGCGACCGAGGGGGGAAGCTTCGCGAGCTGCTCCGCCGCCTCCTGCCCGTCGACGTCGTTCGTCAGCTGCTCGTACATCAGGAGCAGCACGGCGACGGAGTCGGCCGGGCGCCACGGCTCCGGCTCCCTCCGCAGCAGCGCGAACTCGAGGCCCGCCCTGCCGCGGTGCGCCGCCAGGTACGCGTTCACCCCGGCCGCGAACGCCTCGAGGTCGGCCCGCTCGCGCGCCGGCAGGAGCGGCACCGCCGCCTCGGCGACGCGGCCGAAGCCCCACGTCCGGTGCCGCCGGTCCATCTTCAGCGCCACCTTCCCGAAGAGCTCGGCGAGGCGGCCGTTCGCCGTCCGCCGGAGGAGGTCGAGCTGGAACATCCGCTCGCGCGCCGTCACCCAGCCCTGCGCGCGGAGCGCGTCCTCGACCGTCGCCGCGCGGATCGTCGCGACCCCGCGGTCGTCGAGCTCCACCGTCGCGGCGGCGCCGAGCCCCGGGATCCGGCCCCCCTCCCGCCCCGGCACGTTCCGCCTCACGAGGAGGTAGAGCCCGAGGCCGAGGAAGAGCGCGGCGGCGGCGAGGCCGGCGAGGAGGCGGCGGGCGAGGCGCAGCATCCGGGGAGCTTAAAAGAAGAGGAGGGGCGCGGTGCGCCCCTCCTCCCCTCGGTCCCGGCGCCGTGTGCGGCGCCCGCCTCGGCCCCGAACCCTCACTTCGCCGGCGGCAGGATGACCGAGTCGATCACGTGGATGACGCCGTTCGAGGCGACGACGTCCGTCTTCACGACGTTCGCGTCGTTCACCTTCACCTTGCCGTCCTTCGCCCAGATCTTCACCGGCGCGCCCTCGACCGTCTTCGCCTCGGTCAGCTTGACGACGTCGGCGGCCATCACCTTCCCGGCCACGACGTGGTAGGTGAGCACCTTCGTCAGCTGGGCCTTGTCGGCGAGGAGCTTCTCGAGGGTGCCGGCCGGCAGCTTCCTGAAGGCCTCGTCCGTCGGCGCGAAGACGGTGAAGGGGCCCTTCC
The DNA here is from genome assembly GCA_039812785.1 of Thermoanaerobaculia bacterium. Lineage (GTDB taxonomy): Bacteria > Acidobacteriota > Thermoanaerobaculia > UBA5066 > UBA5066 > UBA5066. Next base: position 1,783 of record JBDIBE010000336.1, read on the forward strand.
CCTTGAGCGTGTCGACGAGGCCCGCGGCCTTCAGCGCGGTGGCGAGCGTGTTGAAGCTGCCGGCGGCGACGGCCGTGTCGACGATGTCCTTGCCCTGGTGGTGGTCGGCCCTCGCGGGCGCCGCGACGGAGACGGCGAGCAGAAGGGCAGCGGCGGTTGCAGAGAGAGTCCTCTTCATCGTGTATCTCCTGGACGGGCGCCTCGGGCCCCGTTCGCGCCTCTCTACGGGGCGGCGCCCGCGGGCGGATTTCGCACGGCCGGCGGCTTCCGCCGTGTCTATAGTAGAAAATCAAGACCTGACCCCATTTCCTTTGACCCCACGGGGTTCCTACAATCGATCCATGGAAAAGGCCGTGATCGAAGGGGTCGAGATCGCGCTCGCGCATCCCGACGAGTTCCCGCTCGAGTGGAAGGGGAGGCAGGACCTCCTCGACCAGCTCCTCGCCGCGTGGCTCGTCGTCGAGAAGGGGGACCTGCCGCTCCACCCGCGGCTCGTCGGCAAGCCGGGCGTCGGCAAGACGACGCTCGCCTACGCCGCCGCGAAGCGGATCGGGCGCCCGGCGTGGGTCTTCCAGGCGACGATGGACACGCGCCCCGAGGACCTCCTCGTCACCCCCGTCGTCGCGGGCGAGGGGAAGATCCGCTACGTCGCCTCGGGCGTCGTCACGGCGATGCTCAAGGGGGGCGTCGCGATCCTCGACGAGGGGAACCGGATGAGCGAGAAGTCGTGGGCCTCGCTCGCGCCGCTCCTCGACGCGCGCCGCACCGTCGAGTCGATCGTCGCGGGGGTGAAGATCAGGGCGCACCCCGACTTCCGCTTCGTGACGACGATGAACGACGACGCCTCGACGTTCGAGCTGCCCGACTACGTCAACTCGCGCCTCACGCCGACGATCCTCGTCGACTTCCCCGGCGAGGACGAGGAGCTCGCCATCCTCGCCGAGAACCTCCCCTTCGCGCCCGAGGCGCTCCTCCGCTGGGTCACGCGCTTCCTCCGCTCCGCCCACGAGGCCGACGAACCCTTCAGCGTGCGCGACGGCATCAACGTCGCGCGCTACGCGCTGAAGCGCCTCGCGCAGGGCGGGGGAGAGCCCGCCGGGCGGCTCCTCGAGGCGGTGAAGTTCGTCCTCGGCGACGAGGCGCTCGACTACGCGCCCCTCTCCCCCGACGAGGGCCCGCGCCCGTCCGGCCCGCACCGCGTCTGACGCGCCGCCCCGCGAGAGCGCCACGCCGTTGACCGCCGACGCCCCGTACCCCGCGCCCGACCCCGAGACGGGCGTCGTCCGCGCGGGCGAGGGGCTCTTCCTCCTCCCGACGCTCCACCAGTCCGTCGAGCTCGCGGTCCTCGTCCGGCGCGCCTTCTTCGCGCTCCGCCCCACCGCCGTCGCCGTCGAGCTCCCCTCGACGATCGCCGACGCCTTCCGCAAGGCCGTCCTCCGCCTCCCGCTCCTCACCGTCGTCCTCTGGCCCGACGGCGACGACACCGTCTACCTCCTCGTCGAGCCTCACGAGCCGATGGCCGAGGCCGCGCGCCTCGCCCTCGAGAACGGCGCCGCGCTCCACCTCGTCGACCGCGACGACGGCAGCTACCCGCTCCGCCGCGAGGCGCTGCCGGACCCCTACGCCCTGACGCGCACCGGCCCGGCGCCGTTCCTCTCCGCGCTCCTCGACGCCTTCCCGCCCTCGGACGACGAGGCCGACCTCCTCCGCGAGCGCGCGATGGCCGTCCGCCTCCGCCGCCTCGCCGACGCGGGCGAGCGCGTCCTCTGGGTGGGCGGCGTCGCGCACGTCCGCGGCCTCCTCCGCGCCCTCGACGAGCCGCTCGCCGAGCCCTTCGGCCGCGTGAAGCGCGAGGGGGTCCGCCTCGCGGCGCTCTCTCCCGAGTCGAGCCGCGAGGTGATGAGCGAGATCCCCTTCGTCGCGGCGGCCTACGAGCGCGCGCGCTCGGCCGGCGGCGCGTTCCGCTTCGATTCCGGCACCGACACCCTCCGCGTCGTCGACGCCCTCCTCCGCGAGGCCGCCGCGCGCTACCGGAAGAGCCGCGACGAGGAAGTGCCGCGCACCGCCTTCCGCGTCCTCCGGCAGTTCTCGCGGAACCTCGCCCTCATGGAGAACGTCCTGACGCCGGGCTTCTACGAGCTCGTCGTCGCGGCGCGCGGCGTCGTCGACGACGACTACGCGTGGGAGGTCTTCGACCTCGGCGCCACGTGGCCCTGGCCCGACGCGAC
>JBDIBE010000337.1:0-4002 GCA_039812785.1 Thermoanaerobaculia bacterium
GGCGGCGAGGCGCAGGGCGTTCCGGCCGGCGACGAGGATCCGCGCCGCGCCGCGCCGCGCGAGGAGCGCCGTGAAGAGGAGTCCGATCGGCCCGGTGCCGAGGACGAGGACGACCTTCCCCGCAGGGTCGCCGATGCGGGAGAGGCCGCGGAGGACCGAGGCGAGCGGGTCGAGGAGCGCCGCCGCGGCGGGCGGGAGCCCCTCGGGGACGCGGAGGAGTCCGGCCTTCACGATCCGCGCCGGCACCCTGACGTACTCGGCCCAGGTCCCCCAGACGCGGTGGTCGAAGGCGGTCGCGCAGAGGTTCGGGCGGCCCGCGGCGCAGTCGCGGCAGGCGCCGCATGCCCCCGTGACGGCCGACGTGACGCGCTCCCCGACGAGGAACGGCGCCCCCTCGCCGACGCGCGCGACGCGCCCGCAGAACTCGTGGCCGAGGACCGTCGGGAACGGCACCTTAGGGTGGCCGCGGCGAACGAGCTTCAGGTCGGTCCCGCAGGTGAGCGTCGCCTCGACCCGGACGACGACCTCGCCCGGGCCGGCCGCCGGCTCCGGGACCTCCCGGAGGGCGACCCTCCCGGGCCCCTCGCAGACGAGCGCGCGCATCCGGCTCCCGGCGGCCTCAGCCCGCAGCGCGCGCCCTCATCGGGACGACGCCCGGCCCGGCCGTCGCGGCGCGGAAGGCGCGGAGGAGCCCCTCCTCGTCGATCCCGAGGTCGGCGCGCTGCTCGGCCTGCGTCGCGTGCGGCACGAAGCGGTCGGGGATGCCGAGCCGCTTCACCGGCGCGGAGATGCCGAGCGCGTCGAGCGCCTCGGCGACCGCGGAGCCGAAGCCCCCGGCGACCGCGTTCTCCTCGACCGTGATCACCGTCGTCCCGGGGCGGACGAACTGGGCGACGAGCTCGGTGTCGATCGGCTTCACCCAGCGCGCGTTGACGACGGTGATCGAGGCCCCGCCCTCGGCGGCGAGCCTCTCCGCCGCGCGGAGCGCCGGCATCACCGGGTCGCCGACGGCGAAGACGACGGCGTCCTTCCCGACGCGGAGGACCTCGCCCTTCCCGACGGGGAGGAGCCTCGGCTCCGGGTCGAGCGCGACGCCGTACCCCGCGCCGCGCGGGTAGCGGATCGCGACGGGACGCCCGAGGGAGAGGGCCGTGGCGAGGAGGTGGCGGAGCTCGTTCTCGTCCTTCGGCGCCGCCACGTGCATGTTCGGGAAGACGCGGAGGTACGAGAGGTCGTAGGCGCCGTGGTGCGTCGGCCCGTCGGCCCCGACGACGCCGCCGCGGTCGAGCGCGAAGACGACCGGCAGGTCCATGAGGCAGACGTCGTGGAAGACCTGGTCGTAGGCGCGCTGGAGGAACGTCGAGTAGATCGCGCAGACGGGCTTCAGCCCCTGCGTCGCCATGCCGGCCGCGAAGAGGACGGCGTGCTGCTCGCAGATGCCGACGTCGAACGTCCGCGCGGGGAACTCCTTCGCGAAGCGGTCGAGGCCGGTGCCGTCGGGCATCGCCGCGGTGATCGCGACGACCCGCTCGTCCTTCCGCGCGAGGTCGGCGAGCGTGTCGGCGAAGACGTTCGTGTAGCTCGGGGGGGCGGACTTCTTCGCCACCTCGCCCGTCTCGACCTTGAAGGGCGACGGTCCGTGCCAGTAGACGGGGTCCTGCTCGGCGAGGGCGTACCCCTTCCCCTTCGTCGTCCGGGCGTGGATCAGGATCGGGCCGTCGTACTCGCGCGCCTCGCGGAGCGTCCGGATGAGGACGGGGAGGTTGTGACCGTCGATCGGCCCGACGTACTTGAAGCCGAGCTCCTCGAAGAGGGTCCCCGGGACGAGGGCCTTCTTCATCGCGTCCTCGAGGTGCTCGGCCATCTCGGCGAGCCGCTCGCCCTTCGGGAGCTTCTTGAGGACGTGCGAGACCTCCTCCCTCACGCGCTTGTAGATCTGCCCGCGCGCGATCCGGAGGAGGTAGCCCGAGAGCGCCCCGACGTTCGGGGCGATCGACATCTCGTTGTCGTTCAGGATGACGATCAGCTTCCGCTTGAGGTAGCCGCCCTGGTTCAGACCCTCCATCGCGACGCCGCCCGTCAGGCCGCCGTCGCCGATGATCGCGACGACGTCGTAGTCCTCCCCCTTGGCGTCGCGGGCCGCGGCCATCCCGAGGGCGGCCGAGATGGAGGTCGAGGCGTGCGCCGCCCCGAAGACGTCGTACTCCGACTCGGCCCGGCTCGTGAAGCCCGAGAGGCCCCCCTTCTGCCGGATCGTGTGGAGGCGGTCGCGCCGGCCCGTCAGGACCTTGTGCGGGTAGCACTGGTGGCTGACGTCCCAGACGAGGAGGTCGCGCGGCGTGTCGAAGACGTAGTGGAGCGCGACCGTCAGCTCGACCGTCCCGAGGCCGGAGGCGAAGTGGCCGCCGGTCTTGGAAACCGAGTCGATCAGGAAGGTCCGGAGCTCGTCGGAGAGGGTCGCGAGCTCCTCTACCGTCAGGGTCTTCAGGTCCCGGGGCCAATGGACCCGGTCGAGGAGCGGGGTCGGACGGGTGGTCATGAACCCTCGGATGATACCGGTCAGCGGTCCCGGTGGCCCGCGTACTCGGCGAGGGCGGCCAGGAGGCCCGGCTCCCCCTCGACCTCCCGGGCGCGCGCAAGCGTCTCTCCGAGAGCGCGTTCCCGCTCCGCGACGGCCCCGTCGAGGCCGTGGACGGAGACGTAGGTCAGCTTTTCCTGGGCCTCGTCCTTGCCGACCGTCTTCCCGAGGACGGCCGCCGTGGCCGTCACGTCGAGGAGGTCGTCGGCGATCTGGAAGAGGACCCCGAGCGCGGCGCCGTAGCGCGCCGCCGCCTCCCGCCTCGCGGCGCCAGCCCCGGCGAGGACGGCCCCGAGCTCGCAGGCGGCGGAGAGGAGGCGCCCCGTCTTCTTCTCGTGGATCTCGACGAGGCGTGCCGCCGTCCGGAGCTCCTCGTGGCCGCGCCCCGAGGCCGCGAGGTCGAGCGCCTGCCCCCCGGCCATCCCGTCGGCGCCGATGGCGCGCGCGAGGAGGAGGACCGCGTCGGCCCGTCGCGCGGCGAACGCGCCGCCCCGGGGGCGCGAGGCGACGACCTCGAAGCCGAGGGTCTGGAGGGCGTCGCCCGCAAGGAGCGCCATCGCCTCGCCGTGGACGACGTGGCAGGTCGGCTTGCCGCGCCGCAGGGCGTCGTCGTCCATGCACGGCAGGTCGTCGTGGACGAGCGAGTAGGTGTGGACGAGCTCGAGCGCCGCGGCCGCCTCGGCGACCTCCTCCCTCGGCGCGGCACTCCCGCCGAGGACGTCGTGGAGCGCGAGGGCGAGCGCGGGGCGCAGGCGCTTGCCCCCGGCGAGGGTGGAATAGCGCATCGCGTCGGCGAGCGGGTCGCCCGCGGGCGGCAGGACGCGCAGGAGGGCCGCCTCGGCCTCGGCGCGCGCGGAGGCGAGGAACTCCGGGAGGCTCACGCCTCGTCCTCGGCGTCGTCCCCGTCCCCGTCCGCGCCCTCGAGCGGCTCGGTCACGAGCCCCTCGGGCGTCTCCCTGAGGACGACGTCGACCCTCTTCTGGATCTCCTCGAGCTTGCCGCGGCAGAAGCGGGAGAGGGCGACCCCCTCCTCGAAGAGCTCGAGCGAGGCCTCGAGGCCGCGCTCGGGGTCTTCCAGCTCGGTCACGATCTTCTCCAGGCGCTCGAGCGCCTTCTCGAACGTCAGCCCCTTCGGGAGCTTCGTCTTCGCCGTCATCGTTCACCGTCCCTTTCGGTGTCGGTCACGCGGGCGCGGAGCGAGCCCCGCGCGAGGACGATCCGGAGGGCGTCGCCCTCGGCGACCTCCCCGGCGTCGGTCAGGGGGGCCTTCGCCCCCTCCCTGTAGGTCACGGAGTAGCCGCGGGCGAGGACCCGGAGCGGGTCGAGAGCGGCGAGAGCCCCCGCGAGGGCGCCGAGCCGCTCGCGCCCTGCGCCGAGGCGGCGCGAGAGCCTCTCGACCGCCGCCGTCTCCGCCGCGTCGGTCC
>JBDIBE010000338.1:0-3999 GCA_039812785.1 Thermoanaerobaculia bacterium
TGCGTCCGCCGCGCGGACCGGTTCCTCCTCGTCGCCGACGCCTCGGCCGGGCCCGCGACCCGCGAGGTCGAGAAGCGCCTCGCGGCGCTCGCCCTCCCCGCCCGCGTCGAGCTCGTCGTCCTCCACCCGCCCGGCACGGAGGAGCCGCGGGGGACGGCCGCCTGGTACGCGGCGCGCGCCGTCGCGGACCACCACCACGTCCGCCTCGGGAACCGCCGCGACGAGGAGCGCCTCGCCCGCCGCATCGCGGGGCGGGGCGTCGGGCTCGTGCTCGGCGGCGGCGGCGCGCGCGGGATCGCCCACGTCGGCGTCATCCGCGCGCTCGAGGAGACGGGCGTCACGGTCGACCTCGTCGCCGGCACGAGCATGGGCTCCGTCATCGCGGGGGCCTTCGCCCTGCACGGCGGCTGGCAGCCGCTCGTCGCGCTCGCGAAGGACTTCGCCGACCCGGCGAAGATCTACGACCGGACGCTCCCGCTCGTCTCGCTCATGTCGGGCGGGAAGGTCCACCGGACGATGCGCGCGATCTACGGAGACCGCGACGTCGAGGACCTCTGGATCCCCTACTTCAGCATCTCCACCAACCTGACGCGCGCGCGGATCGACGTCGACCGGCGCGGCCCGCTCTGGCGCGCCGTCCGAAAGAGCATGTCGATCCCCGGCGTCTTCCCCCCGATCATCGAGGACGGCGACGTCGTCGTGGACGGCGGCGTCGTCGACAACTTCCCCGTCGAGCGGATGGCGAGCCGGCCCGACTGCGGCACCGTCATCGGAGTGAACGTCGCTCCCGCGGTCGACAAGGTGAAGCCCTACCGCTTCGGGCCCGAGCTCTCGGGCTGGAAGATCCTCATGGGAAGAGTCCTCCCGTTCGCGAAGAAGCTCCGCGCCCCGTCGCTCGTCGGCTCCCTCCTCCGGACGCAGGAGATCAACAGCGTCATGTTCATCCGCTCGGCGCTCCGCTTCGTCGACCTCCTCGTCGAGCCCGAGGTGGACCGCTTCCGGATGAACGAGTACGGCCGCTACGAGGAGATCATCGCCGCGGGCTACGCGGCGGGGACCGTGGCGCTGAAGGGGTTCGCGGCCGGCGCGGCGCGGGGCTGAGCGCCCCGCGCCGCCCCCCTCATCGCGCCATCGGCAGGTAGCTCCCGTCGGAGGTCGCCGCGTCGTTCAGGACGCCGTAGGCGAGGAAGCGGGAGCTCCCCGAGACCCGCTCGAGCCTCGCCGAGCCCGCCGCCGCGCCGCGCGCGCCGAGCGGCTGGCCGAGCTGTCTCCACTCGCCCGGGCCGAGCGTCCACTCCTCCGGGTCGGCGAGCGCCTGGCCCGCCTCGCCGAAGAACGTCACGCGGAGCGTGAGCGGCCCCGCGTCGCCGAAGTTGACGAAGGCGAGGTTCGAGCGCATCGCCCCGTTCTGCTGGAGGCCGTGGACCCAGGCCGTGCCGTTCGACGACTCCCCGAGAGTCAGCCCCGGGTAGAAGACGCCGAACGTCCCGGCGCGCACGGTCGAGCCGGTGAACGTGCGCGCGCCGGCGAAGAGGTCGCCCGGGGCCGTTCCCGCGGGCGCCTTCACGAGGAGCGAGCCGGCGGCGTTCGCCCCGCCGCCGGGGATCGGGAGGCCCCCGGCTCGAAGGAAGTCGATCGCCGACGCGATCACCTTCTGCTCCCCCGCCGCGAGCGTCAGCGGCACCGTGCCCGAGCCGCCGCCGAACTCCGCCGTCGCCGTGTAGACGAGCTCGAGCGCGAGCGGCGCCGCGCCGAGGTTCGCGAGCGTCAGCTCCGTCGCGTAGCGGCTCGCCCCGAGCCCCTTCACGTCGAGGACGACCGGGACGAGGCGGTCCGCGGCGCCGGCGTCGCCGGGGAGGAGCGGCGGGACGTACGACCCGTCGGACGTGCCCGCGTCGTTCAGGACGCCGTAGGCCGAGAAGGCCGCGCCGCCCGACAGGCGCGAGATCGCCGCGCGCCCCGACTCCGCCTTCCCGAGGAGCGGCCGGTTGTACTGCTTCCAGCCCCACGGCGGCAGGGCCGCGTCCTCGAGAGCGCCGAGGTCCTCCCCGAGCGGGCCGACGAGGCGCACCGCGAGCGTCACCGGGTCGGGCCCCGCGTTGACGACCGCGAGGTTCGAGCGCATCGCGGCGTTCTCCTGGAGCCCCGCGACGGTCGCCGTCGCCGCGGTCGGCGCGGCGTCGGCGTAGAAGAGGCCGAAGCTCCCGCCGTCGCCCGGCGTCGAGGTCCGCCCTCCGACGAAGAGCGCGGCCGGGTCGGTCGTCCCCGGGAGCGTGACGCGGAGCGTCCCGACCTGGTTCGAGCCGTCCGAGGGGATCGGGAGTCCCTGCGCCCGCAGGTACGCGATGACGTCGGGGAGGACCTTCGTCTCCCCCGCCGCGAGGTCGAGGCCGGCCCAGCCCGACCCCTCGCCCGCCGAGGCGGTGTACGCCAGCAGCGCTCGCGCGGGCGCGGAGGCGCGCGAGACGAGCGTGACCTCGGTCGTGAAGGGCGCGCCGCCGACCCCCTTCACGTCGAGGACGACGGGCAGGAGCTTCGAGACCCCCGTCGCGACGGCCGGCTCGCGGACGGTGAAGGAGACGGACGCCGAGGCCGTCGCCCCCGCGCCGTCCGTGACGGTGACCGTCACGGTCCGTCCGCCCGCCTGGGCGAACGCCGCGACGACCTCGGCGCCCGTCGCCGTGCGGCCGTCGCCCAGGTCCCAGGCGTAGGTGAGCGCGTCTCCCGGGTCGGCGTCGGAGCCGGCAGCGCGGAAGCGGAGCGGCGTCGCCGCGTCGACGGTCGTTCCCGCCGCTGGTTCCGCGATCGACACCGTCGGCGCCGTGTTCCGCCCCGTGATCGCCTCGGCCCGCGCCGCGAACGCGTTGTGGTGGTGGAGGAGGAGGACGCCGAGCGCGCCGGTCGCCTGCGCCGCGGCGGGGTCGTACTTCGCGGGGAGCGACGTGCCGCCGAGGTCGTCATGGAAGGGCGTCGCGTTCGCCGCGAGGACGGAGTAGCCCGGCTTCTCGGCGTCGAACGTGAGCCACCCCGTCATGTCGCTCGCCCCGTTCACGCGCGAGGTGGCGGTCACGCGGTAGCGGATCCGCCCCCCGCCCGCGAGCAGGCCGAGGCCCGGCGAGGCCGCCGGCACGGGAAGGACCAGGACGTTCGAGGCGAAGAGGTTCGTGTCGCGCGTGGCGGGGTCGACGTTCACGTAGCGGAACGCGCCCGAGGAGGTCGCGGGGAACGCCGACGTGTAGACGACGTAGACGTCGGTCGGGTCGGCCTCCGTCGCGCCGCTCCAGGCCGCCTCGCCCGTCTGGAAGGCCCGGACGAGGGAATCGGCGAGACCGTCGCCGTTCTTGTCGACCTCCACCTTCACCTCGACGTCCGAGGGGCTCAGCCACTCGGAGAAGAGCGCGACGCCGAACCAGATCGTGGCGCCCGCGGCGCTTCCCGAGGCGATCGACGTCGCGGCCCCGGCGTAGGCGATGAGCGAGCCCGCCCGCTTCGCGGGGGCCGCGTGCAGCTCGAAGGCGGAGACCGTGGAGACGACGTCGACCGGGAGGAGCGGGCCCGTCTTCAGGCCCGTGCCCGTCAGGGGGATCGAGAAGGCGCCGCCCTCCGGCGGGGCTCCGAGGGCGCGCGAGGCCGCCCTCACGTCCGACTGTCCGCGGGCGACGACGTGGATCGGGAGCCGGAGCGTCCCCGCCGGGCCGCCGGCGAGGGTGACCCAGCCGCCGGCCTCCGCCATCCAAGAACGGTTCGAGAGCGGGACCGTCGTCTCCTGAGTCATCGTCAGGGCCGGGTCGGGGGCGTGCGTCACCGCCGTGGGGTCGGCGAGGACGACGTTCACGTCGAACGTCGCGCTTCCCCCGGCCGGCACGACGACGGGCGCCGCCGGCACCTCGACGCGGACGCCCGGCAGCGTTGCCGCGGGCGCGAACCCGGGCGCCAGCGTGACCGGCGACGTCCCCTTGTTGACGACGCGGACCCGCCGCGTCACGGTGCGCGGCGTCG
>JBDIBE010000339.1:0-3997 GCA_039812785.1 Thermoanaerobaculia bacterium
GGCCGCCTTTTCGCGCCCCTGCGTACCCTGCCCCTCGCCCCGCTTCCCGGGAGCGAGGTCGCGGATCCCTGGGCCCGCGACGGCCTTCGGCGTCTCGGCCTTCGGCAGGCGAGGGTCGCCGCCGTGGGCCTGCCGGTCGACGTCCGAGATGCGCGGCTTCGGCCCCGGCGCCGGCGCCTTCGGCCCGGGCGCCGGGTAGAACTGGACCGGGATCGGGGGGTTCGACGGCGGGATGGCCCAGAGCTTGTTCAGGCCGAGGAGGTCCGGCGGGAGCTCGTCGGGGTTCTCGGCCTTCCGCGGCGGGGGAGCCACGACGACGAGGAGCGCGAGGAGCAGGTGCAGCACGACCGACAGGGCCACCGCACGGTCCTGGGTGAAGCCCCAGCGCGAAGGCGGCGCCGCCGCCTCGAGCGCGGCTTCCTCGAGGTCGAGCGCGAAGAGCGGAACCGGCAGCTCCTCCGCGGGCCGCTCCTCCACCGCGAGCGGCGCCCGCCTCCGGATGAGCCTCGCGAGGCCCCGGCCCGGCGCCGGCGCGGCGGCCTCGAGGTCTCTGGCGCGGCGGGCGAACGGGTCCTGCTCCGGGTCGAGGCCGCGGGGAGGCGGCCACGGCGCCGGCGCGCCGTCCGCGGAGTGCGCCGGGTCGAGCGCGAGGAGGCCCCCGGCCTCGAGGCCGGAGCCGACCGGCCCCGCCCCGGCTCGGGGAGGCGGCCACGGAATCGGCAACCCGTCCTCGGGGCGGGACGGATCGAGGTCCAGGAGGTTCGGAGAGGTGTACTTCAATCTCTGGCCGGTGACACGAACGGTCGCTCGCGGTTCCGCATGAGAACTCGGTGCCAGCCGCTCGGCCGGACTCCGGGGAAGCGGATCTTACCCGGCCCCGGCTTGCCCGGACGCCCCCGTCGGTGGTATGAATCACCTTCTGGGAGCTGACTTTCAAGGTCTTGAGGGTGGGCTTCGACGCCCGCCCTTTTTGTTGGTGGAAACGGCCGTGAGACCCGAAATCCCGATCGGCGCCGAGACCCTCGGGCGCATACGCGAAGCCCTCGCCGGGCGCGGGCTGGAGCTGTGTCACGTCGGCTGGGTCCCCGGCGCGCGCAAGGGCCGGCTGACCCTCACGATCGACCGCCCCGAGGGCGTCACGCTCGACGACTGCGAGGCCGCCTCGCACCTCGCCGACGAGCTCCTCGAGTCCGTCGACGAGATCGCCGGCGCCTACCTCCTCGAGGTGGAGTCTCCCGGGCTCGACCGTCCTCTCTGGACCCTCGACGACTGCCGGCGCTTCGCCGGCCGCCGCGTGAGGATCGCCACGAACGAGCCTGTCGACGGCGCGAAGCGGATGAAGGGCCCGCTCGAGTCCGTCGAGGGCGAGAGCCTCGTCGTCATGGACGAGGACCGCAAGCGCCGCTACACTGTTCGGTTCGGCGACGTCAAGGTCGTCCGACTGATCCCCGAGTTCTGAACCCCGGTCCGACCCGACAGCGCCCCGCATGGAGAAACCCGACACGATGAGCTCCCCCGAGGCCCCGAACACCGCCTCCCGGCCCAGGACGGCCCGCACCGCGAAGGCCGCCAAGGCGGCCAAGGCCCCGCCCCCGACCAAGGCGATCGAGATGCTCGACGCCCTCAAGGCCGCCTCGCGCGACAAGGAGATCGACCTCGAGAGGCTCGTCTCCGCGCTCGAGGAGGCCGTCGCGACGGCGGCGCGCAAGGTCTACAAGGTGCGCGAGATCACCGCGCGCTTCGACCCGGCGACGGGCGAGCTGACGGCATGGACGCCCTACCGGATCGTCGAGCAGAAGACGAAGCCCGAGGTCGTCGCGCCCGCGATCGACCCGGAGGACGTCCCGATCGGGATGGTTGCGGCGCCCGTCGCGGCGCCGGCGCCCGACGCCGAGAAGGAAGTCCGTCTCCCGTGGATCGAGCTCCTCCCCGAGGAGGTCCCCGGCCTCCTCGCCGGCGAGCTCTCCGGGCAGAGCTGGCAGGTCGTTCGCGACCCCGACGGGGCCGCGGCGCCCGTCTCCCACGACGAGGCGAACGTCGGCGACGAGATCCGCCTCTTCCGCTCGACCGAGGGCCTCGGCCGCATCGCGGCCCAGAGCGCCAAGCAGGTGCTCTACCAGAAGGTCCGCGAGGCCGAGCGCGACAACATCTACAACGAGTACGCGCCCAAGATCGGCGAGCTCATCACCGGGACCGTCAAGCGCTTCGAGCGCGGCGACATGATCGTCGACCTCGGGCGGACGGAGGCGGTCATCCCGCGCGAGCACCAGTCGCGCGCGGAGCGCTACACGCAGGGCGAGCGGGTCCGGGGCGTCCTCGTCGACGTCCACCGGAACCCGAAGGGCGCGCAGGTCGTCCTCTCCCGCACCGCGCCCGAGCTGCTCATGCGGCTCATGGAGATGGAGGTCCCCGAGATCTACGACGGGACCGTCGTCATCCGCGGCTGCGTCCGCCAGCCCGGCGACCGCGCCAAGGTGGCGGTCTCCTCCCGCGAGCGCGACGTCGACCCGGTCGGCGCCTGCGTCGGGATGCGCGGCGCGCGCGTCCAGGCGATCACCCGCGAGCTCCGCGGCGAGAGGATCGACATCATCCAGTTCTCCGAGGACGTCATCGCCTACGCGCAGAACGCGCTCTCTCCCGCCAAGATCACCCGCGTCTCGCTCATGTCCGCCGAGGACGAGCCCGCGGTCGAGAACGAGGGCGAGGGCGAGGAGACGATGCCGACTCTCGAGTGCATCGTCGAGGAGGACCAGCTCTCGCTCGCCATCGGCAAGCGCGGGCAGAACGTCCGCCTCGCCTCCGCGCTCGTCGGCGCCAAGATCGACATCAAGAGCGAGCAGGCCGTGAAGGAGCAGGTCGCGCAGGCCCTCCAGCGGATGCTCCTCGCCTCCCAGCGCCGCGGGACGGCCCTCTCCGAGATCGCCGGGCTCGACCCGGCGGCCGTCGAGGCGCTCGGCGCCGCGGGCTTCGAGACGGTGGGCGAGGTGCTCGAGGCCGACGCCGGCGACGACGCGGAGGCGATCGCGCGCCTCGACGGGGCGGTTCCCGACGAGGACACGCGGGAGGACCTCCTCGAGGCCCTCCGCTCCTTCGAGTCGGCGCCGGCCGAGGAGCCCGAGGAAGACGAAGAAGACTTCTTCGCCGAGGACGAGGAGTCCGGCGAGGAAGGCGAGGAATCGGAGGACGCCGGCGAGCCCGGGTCCGACGAAGAGACCGAGGCGGCGAGCGAGCCCGGTGAGAACGGGCCGGAGACGGAGAACCCCGAGAAGTGAAGACGACCCCCGCGAAGTTCACCGTTGCCGAGCTCGCCCGGATGATGGGAAAGCCCCCGAAGGAGGTCCTCTTCCTCCTCCAGGGCATCGGCGTCGACGTCAAGTCGGCCGAATCGGTCCTCGACCCGGGCACGGCCCAGGCGATCCTGACCGGAAAGACCCAGGCTCCGAAGACCCTCATCGTCCGGCAGACGCCGGCCGCCCCCGCCGCGACCGCGGGAGCCGCTCCGGCCCCCAAGCCGAAGGCCGAGCGGACCGCGCTCAAGCGGATCCGGATCGTCGAGAAGGCGCCCGAGGCCGAGGCCGAAGGCCTCGTCGAGGCGCCGCCCGTCGAGACGGTCGAGCCGGTGGCCGCGCCGGCGGCGCACGCTCAGGCGCCCGTCGCCGAGGCGGTCGCGGTCGAGGCGGCTCCCGTGCCGGAAGCCGCCCCGGAAAAGGCGCCTGAACCCGTCGAGAAGGTCGAGGCGAAGCCCGCCGAGGCGCCGAAGGCCCCCGAACCAGCTCCCGCCCCTCTCGTCGAGGCGAAGGTCGAGCCGGCTCCCGCAGCCGAGGCGCCCGCGCCGAAGGCGGAGGCGCCGAAGCCCGAGGCCGCGAAGCCCGAGGCCGCGAAGGTCGAGGCCGCGAAACCCGAGGCTCCGAAGCCCGCGCCCGAGACCGCCGCGCCCGCGGGCGCCGCCGAACCGGCCCCCGAGCCGGCGAAGGACGCGCCTGTCGAGGCTCCGAAG
>JBDIBE010000340.1:0-3959 GCA_039812785.1 Thermoanaerobaculia bacterium
CCGGCGGAGGGCGGGCCTCGACGTGACCGTCAGGCCTCGGCGAGGGAAGCGGCGATGCGGCCGAGGCCGTCGAGGACGCGGACCACGTCCCGGGCCCGCGTCCGGGGGTTCATCACCGTGACGCGGAGGACCCGCCGGCCGCCGAGGACGGTCGTCGTGATCCACCCCTCGCCCGAGCGGTTGAAGTCCTCGCGCAGGCGGAGGTTCAGCGCGTCGAGACGGCCGGCGTCGAGGGAGCGGTCGCCGACGTACCGGAAGCAGAGGATGTTCGACTCCGGCTCGTGGAGCGCCTCGAAGTCGCCGCGGCGAGAGACCTCGTCGTGGAGCGCCCGCGCCGTCGCGCAGAGGCGGTCGTAGAGCGCCCCGATCCCGTCGGCGCCGTGGCGCTTCAGCGCGACCCAGACCTTCAGGACGTCCATCCTCCGCGAGCACTGGAAGCTCCGCGGCCCCTGGTCCCAGGCGCGCGCTCCCTCGCGCGCGTGGAAGAGGTAGGGCGCGCGCTGGGCGAAGGCGGCGTCGAGGTCGCGCTCGTCCCGCACGAGGACCATTCCCGCCGAGAGGGGCATCAGCATCATCTTGTGCGGGTCCCACGCGACGGAACGGGCGCGCTCGAGGCCCCGCACCTTCGCCCGGTGCATCTCGGAGAAGAGCGCCGAGGCGCCGTGGGCGCCGTCGACGTGGAGCCAGAGGCCTCGGCTCTCGCAGAGGCGCCCGACCGCGTCGAGGTCGTCGAACGATCCGGTCGCCGTGGAGCCGGCCGTCGCGACGACCGCCATCACGCGCCGCCCCTCGCCCGCGAGACGGTCGAGCGTCGCCTCGAGCGCGGCGACGTCCATCTTCCAGCCCTTCGACGCCACCGGGACGGCGTTGTCCGTCCCGAGGCCCATCGCGCCGACGGCGCGCGCGACGGCGTAGTGCGCGTGCTCGCCGTGGACGACGACGGGAGGGCTCGCGCCGACCCCTTCCTTCCAGGCGTTCGGCGCCGCGGCGGCCCGCGCGGCGAGGAGCGCCGTGAACGTCGCCTCCGTCCCGCCCGAGGTGAACGTCCCGCCCGCCTCCGCGCCGAACCCCGCGAGGTCGGTCATCCAGCGGAGGACGCGCGCTTCGAGGATCGTCCCGACGGGGGACATCTCCTGGACGGCGACGGACTGGTTGAGCGCGGCGACGACCGGCTCCGTCCAGACGGCGGCCGGGATCGGCGCCGAGACCTGGTGCCCCATCGCGCGCGGGTTCGTCAGGTGGTTCGAGTGCGGCAGCACGTCGCGCCGGAGCCGCTCGAGAACGCCGTCGCGGCTTCCCCCGCCTCGCGGGAGCGGCTCGTCGAAGAGAGCGGCGATCTCCTCGGCAGAGAGCGCCGTCGAGACGCGCGCGTCGTCGAAGGCGCTCCGGGCGTAGTGGTCGACGGCGAGACGCAGGAAGGCCTCGGCGGCGTCGGGGCGGGCGTCGGCCTCGTACTCCTCGAGGACGGCCGGAAGGGGGTCGGTCATGGCGCGGCAAGGTAGCACGCGGCTTTGCGCCCGGAGCGCGCGCGGCCGAGAATCGGCGCGAGGAGGAGGCCCGCGGTGAGTCTTCGTCCCCGTCCCGTCGTCGCCGCCGCGGCCTTCGCCGCGGCGCTCGTCGCCCTCTCCGCCGCCGCGCACGACGTGCGTGTGAGGCGGCCGCTCCGCCTCCCGGACGTCCCCGGCTTCCTGACGCTCCAGTGCGACCTCCACGTGCACACCGTCTTTTCCGACGGGCAGGTCTGGCCCGACACGCGCTCCGAGGAGGCGTGGCGCGAGGGGCTCGACGCGATCGCGATCACCGACCACGTCGAGTACCTCCCGCACCGGAGGGACCTGCCGCCGAGCCTCGAACGGTCGTGGGAAATCGCCGCGCCCCTCGGCGAGAAGCTCGGCGTCGTGGTGATCAAGGGCTCCGAGGTGACACGGAAGATGCCGCCGGGCCACCTCAACGCGCTCTTCCTCCGCGAGGTCTGCCCGCTCGAGACGCCCGAGTGGCGCGACGCGCTCCGCGCCGCGCGGACGCAGGGGGCCTTCCTCGTCTGGAACCACCCGGCGTGGCGAGGGCACCAGAAGGACGGCGTCGCGCGCTGGTACCCCGAGCACGACGAGCTGATCCGCGAGGGGCTCCTCGACGCCATCGAGGTCGTGAACGACCGGGTCTACTCGCCCGAGGCGCACAGGTGGGCGGTCGAGAAGGGGCTCGCCGTCGTCGCCGGCTCCGACGTCCACGACCCGTCGAACCTCGCCTGGCACGTCCACGAGGGAGACCGCCGCCCCGTGACGCTCGTCTTCGCGAAGGAACGGAGCGAGGGGGCGATCCGCGAGGCGCTCCTCGCGCGCCGGACGGCGGCCCTCTCGGGCGACACGCTCCTGGGCGACGCCGCGATCCTCCGGCCCCTCGTCGAGGCCGCCCTCGCGATCGAGAACCCGAGGCTCTCGATCCGCGCAGGGAGCGCCGCCTACCTCCGCGTGCGGAACGGCTCGGGCCTGCGCTTCGAGCTCACCGGCCCGGGCGGCGCCGGAGGCCTCGCCGCGCCGCGGATCGCCGTCGCCGCCGCCGACGGCACGAGCCTCCTCGAGGTCTCCGTGCCGAAGGGCACCGCGCCCGGTCGCCGGCAGGTCGCGCTCCCCTACACCGTCTCGAACGCGAAGGTGACCCCCGAGGAAGGGCTCGACATCGCGCTCGTGGTCGACCTCGAGGTCCTGCCGCCGGTGAAGTAGAGCCGCGAAGACGGCGAGGGGGAGAAGGCCTCCCTTCTCCCCCTCTTCCCGATGCGGCCCGCGCCGCAGCGACGCACGCCGCTCAGGCGTTCGGGCAGGTCCCCGTGCCGTTGCCGGGGCCCTGGCCGGCGCCGTTGCCCTGACCGCGGCCCCAGCCGTTGCCGCGCCCACGGCCGCGCCCGCCGCAGGCCCCGTTGCCCGTGCCCGGCAGGAGCTTGCCGCTCTCGTCCACGGCGCCCCGCTCCTGCGGCGCGGCGACGATCTTCGCGACCTCGTCTGCCGGGAGGTACTGCGCCGTGTACGAGGCGCCGAGGGCCGCGAGGCGGCGGGAGAAGGCGCGGAGGTGGTTGCGGGAGCCCTTCGCGAGGTTCTGCATCACGGCGTCGATGTCGCGGTTGTCGGAGGCGGCGAGGGCCTTGTCGACGTCGGAGAGGTCGAGGTCCTCGATCGTCGCGCCGACCTTCAGCGCCTCGACGAGGGAAGCCTTCCCCTTCGCGACGAGGTCCGTGTAGAGCGCCGCGAGGCGGGCGTCCTTGAACTCTCCCGGGGCGGTGGCGGCGGCCGGGTCGGCGAGGCCGTAGCGGTCGAGGAGGAGCTTCACCTCGTCCATGTGCCGCTGCTCGGCGCCCGCGATGTTCGCGAAGGCGCGGTCGCCCCACGCGGCGAAGAGGGCGCGGTAGACGTCGCGGGCGAGCTTCTCCTCCTCGCGGAGGAAGGCGACCTGCGCGGCCTCCGACGAGCTGACGCTCTCCTTCGGGAGCGAGGCGACGTAGGTGGCGATGGGGCTCGTGGCGGGCGCGGCGGCGGCCGGGCCGTTTCCGGCGCCGTTGCCGTTGCCACGGCCCGCGGGCGGGCCGCCCTGCGCGACGAGCGGTGCGGAGGCGAGGAGGAGGGCGGCGAGGGCGGTCTTCTTCATGTTCGGCTCCTTGTCGGATTCGGGGCGGCCTCGAAGGCCGCACGCACCGGGAGATCCACGGCCGGTGCCAACCGCGCGCCGCCCCCCCGAGGCGGAGCCAAACGCCCTGGATTCAGCGACTTCGACTCGAGGGCCGGGCTTGCGGGCCGCGGGCGCGGCTGCAGGATCTGCAGGCGGCCTGCAACCCGCCTGCAGGCGGCGGCCTCAGCCGAGGCCCCACTGCTTCAGGCGGTAGTAGAGCGTCCGCACCGAGATCCCGAGGAGCTTCGCCGCCTCCTCGCGCTTGCCCCCCGTCCGGCGGAGCGCCTCCAGGAGCGCCT
>JBDIBE010000341.1:0-3938 GCA_039812785.1 Thermoanaerobaculia bacterium
CACGCCGTACGTCTTCTCGGGGACGCTCGTCGTCAAGGGCCAGGGCGTGGCCGAGGTCGTCGCGATCGGCGCGTCCACGGAGATGGGGAAGATCGGGCGCGCCCTCGCGGTGCTCGAGCCGGAGGACACGCCCCTGCAGCGGCAGACGGCGCGCCTCGTCCGCCTCTTCGCCCTCATCGGCCTCGGCCTCTGCGTCACGGTCGTCGCGGCGTACGCCGTCACCCGCGGGGACTTCCTCAAGGGGCTCCTCGCCGGCCTCACGCTCGGGATGGCGATGCTCCCGGAGGAGTTCCCGGTCGTCCTCACGGTCTTCCTCGCCCTCGGCGCCTGGCGCATCTCGAGGCACCACGTGCTCACGCGGCGGATCCCCGCCGTCGAGACGCTCGGCGCCGCGACGGCGCTCTGCGTCGACAAGACGGGCACGCTCACGATGAACCGGATGTCCGTCGCCGAGCTCGCGGTCGGCGACGAGGTCCTCTCCGTCGACCCGAAGGGGGCGTCGCTCCCCGAGGCGTTCCACGAGCTCGTCGAGTTCGCGGTCCTCGCGAGCCCGGCGGACCCGTTCGACCCGATGGAGAAGGCGATGCGCGAGCTCGCGGAGAGGACGCTCGCGGGGACCGAGCACCTCCACCGCGACTGGGAGCTGCTCCGCGAGTACCCGCTCTCGCGGGAGATCCTCGCGATGTCGCGGGTCTGGCGCTCTCCCGACGGGAACGAGTTCGTGATCGCGGCCAAGGGGGCGCCCGAGGCGATCGCCGACCTCTGCCACCTCCCGCCGGACGAGACCGCCCGGCTCGAGCGTCGCATCGCGGACCTCGCCGCGCGCGGGCGCCGGGTCATCGGCGTCGCGCGGGCGACCTTCAGCGGTCCGGCCCTCCCCGGGGGGCAGCACGACTTCGGCTTCCGCCTCGTCGGCCTCCTCGCCCTCTCCGACCCGGTCCGCCCCGGCGTCCCGGAGGCGATCGCCGAGTGCCGGCGCGCGGGGATCCGCGTCGTCATGATCACGGGCGACTACGCGGGGACGGCCCGGAGCATCGCCCGCGAGATCGGCCTCGCCGACCCCGAGACCGTCGTCACCGGCCCGGAGCTCGACACGCTCGACGACGCGGCCCTCGCCGTGCGGGCCCGCGAGGCGTGCGTCTTCGCGCGGATGGTCCCGGAGCAGAAGCTCCGCCTCGTCTCGGCCCTGAAGGCGAACGGGGAGATCGTCGCGATGACGGGCGACGGCGTGAACGACGCTCCCGCGCTGAAGGCGGCCCACATCGGCATCGCGATGGGGGGGCGCGGCACCGACGTCGCCCGCGAAGCGGCCGCGCTCGTCCTCCTCGACGACGCCTTCGAGTCGATCGTGAAGGCGGTGCGGACCGGGCGCCGGATCTTCGACAACCTGCGGAAGGCGATGCTCTACATCTTCGCCGTCCACGTCCCGATCGCGGGGCTGTCGCTCGTGCCGGTCCTCCTCGGGTGGCCGCTCGCCCTCCTGCCGATCCACATCGTCTTCCTCGAGCTCATCATCGACCCCGCCTGCACCGTCGTCTTCGAGGCGGAGGAAGGGGAGGAGGGGGTGATGCGCCGGCCTCCCCGGCCGCTCGACGAGCCGATCTTCGGCGGCCGCGGCCTCCTCCTCGGCCTCGTGCAGGGGCTCGGCGAGCTCGTCGTCGACCTCGCGCTCTACGGCTGGGCGCTCGCGGCGCACGGGGAGCCCGTCGCCCGCGCCCTCGCCTTCACGACGATGGTCCTCGGGAACGTGGGGCTCATCTTCCTCAATCGCGCCGGCTCGCGCTCCCTCCTCGAGACCCTCCGCGCGCCGAACCCCCCGCAGCGCTGGGTCACCGCGGGCGCCTTCGCCTTCCTCGTGCTCGCCCTCGGCGTTCCCGGCGCGCGGGAGCTCTTCGGCTTCGCGACGCCGCATCCCGAGCTCCTCGCCCTTTCGGCCGCCGGCGCGCTCCTGAGCCTCGCCGTGGCGAACGTCGCGCGGCACGTCCTCGCCCCCCGCGCGGCGGCAGGGAGGTGAGCCGTGGCCCTCCGTTTCACCGTCACGCGCCTCCTGCCGTCCGTCGCGCTCTTCGCCGCGCTCCTCGGCGGGGCCCTCCTCGCCGACCTCGTCCTCCACCGGGCCGGCCTCGCCGGGGTCGGCCGCTGGGGCGGCCTCGCGGGGACCGTCCTCATCGCCGTGTCGTTCGTGTACTCGGCGCGGAAACGGAAGCTCCTCTCCGCGGGCTCGCCGAAGGGCCTCCTCCGCGCCCACGAGACGCTCGGCTGGGCCGGGGCGCTCCTCGTCCTCGTCCACGGCGGGATCCACTTCAACGCGCTCGTCCCGTGGCTCGCGCTCCTCGCGATGGTCGTCGTCGTCGCGAGCGGCCTCACCGGGCGCTTCCTGCTCGCCGACGTCCGGGAGCGCCTTCGCGAGAGGGCCGGGGAGCTGGATCGCCAGGGGCTCTCCCCGGCCGAGGTCGAGCGGGAGATCCTCGCCGTCTCGCTCCTGCACGACACGATGAAGCAGTGGCGGAAGGTCCACCTGCCGCTCACGATGGTCTTCGCGGGCCTCGCGATCGTCCACGTCGCGGCGACGCTCCTCTTCTGGAGGTGGTGAGGTGAGGCGGACCCGGGCCTCCCTCTTCCTCACGATCGCGGCGGCGACGGCGGCGGCGCTCCTCTTCCCCTACCGGGCGATCACCCCCGGGACGCTCTCCGCCGGGCACCTCGGACAGCGCGACGACTGCCTCTCCTGCCACGCGCTCTTCCGCGGCGCGCCGGCGGAGAAGTGCGCCGCCTGCCACCGCCCCGGCGACGTCGGCGTGAAGACGACGAGGGGAGAGCCGCTCTCCCGGCCGGACGGGCGCACGCGGCGGATCCACGAGGCGCTGCGGGAC
The DNA here is from genome assembly GCA_039812785.1 of Thermoanaerobaculia bacterium. Lineage (GTDB taxonomy): Bacteria > Acidobacteriota > Thermoanaerobaculia > UBA5066 > UBA5066 > UBA5066. The sequence continues at coordinate 2,874 of JBDIBE010000341.1, forward strand.
GGGTGCGACCGCTGCCACTCGGAGCACGGCAGCCGCGCGGGCTTGCGGCGCTTCGCCCACGACCTCCTCCCCACAGAGGTGGCGGCGGGCTGCGCGGCCTGCCACGCCTCCGACCGGCCGAAGGACGCGCTCCACGCGGCGGCGGCCGGCGAGTGCCGCGCCTGCCACCGCCCCTCGGCCTGGAAGCCGGCCTCCTTCGACCACGAGAAGGCCTTCCGCTTCGACCGCCACCACCCGCCCCGCTGCGCCGACTGCCACCCGCCCGGCGGCAGCATGAAGGAGTACTCCTGCACCGGCTGCCACGAGCACTCCCTCGCCCGCCTTCGGGCGAAGCACCGCGAGGAAGGGATCACGGATCTCGGCCGGTGCCGCCGCTGCCACCCCTCGGGCGACGAGGACGACACGATCCGCGGGGAAGGCCGGGGAGCCGGGCGTGGCGGGAAGTCACACGACCGTGAAGACGACTGACGATTCGACGTTTCGAGCGTTTACGGCGCCGCGCCGCGGCGCGACAATGCCCGATGGCGCGCCGCACGCCTCTGTTGGCTGAATCCGGCGCTGGTTCCCGGGCCGGGCCGCAGCGCGGCACCCGGCGCGCGGGATCGAGGGGGAGCGAGTGTCCAGGACCGTGAAGATGATCGCCGTAGCGGCCGCGTGCGCCGTTCTCGCGGGCTGCAAGGGGGGCGGCGCGGCCGCCGCGACGCGCAAGGGCGCGAGGGGGCTCGCCGTCCGCACGGCGGTCGTCGCGCCTCGCGACGTCGTCTACGAGGTGAAGGTCCTCGGCTCGCTCGAGCCGGAGGAGCTCGTCCAGATCCCGGCGGAGGTCAGCGGCTCGGCCAAGGAGGTCCGCTTCAACGCCGGCGACCGCGTCACCCCCGACACCGTCCTCGTCGCGATCGACCCCGACCGCTACCGCCTCGAGGCCGAGCGCTCCGAGGCCGCCCTCCGCAGGGCGGTGGCCGACTGGCAGCGCTCCGAGGCCGACACGAAGCGGCGCCAGGCCCTCGCGAAGGAGAGCCTCGTCGCGGCCGAGGAGCTCGACCGCTCGCGCCTCGAGACCGAGCG